>JANOHH010000674.1:0-1303 GCA_031406395.1 Verrucomicrobiota bacterium
CCTGATTGGCGCTGACTTTTTTCATCTCGCCGTCCACCAGCTCAATGACTTTGGGGGGCGCGGGCGGCGACTTTGGCGTCGTGAGTGGCGATGAGAAGGGTGGTTTTACCTTCATCGCGCAAAGAACAGAGCAAATCGATGATTTCATCGCCGGTGTGGGAATCCAGGTTGCCGGTTGGTTCATCGGCCAGGATCAACTCCGGTTCGTTCATCAGCGCGCGCGCGATGGCCACGCGCTGTTGCTCGCCGCCCGACAGCTCGTAGGGTTTGTGATCCATCCGGGCGCCGAGGCCGACCCGGGTGAGCAGTTCGCGACCACGCGGCTCGGCGACGGCGACCGGAACGCGGGCCAGGCGGGCCGGCAGGCAGACGTTTTCGAGCGCGTCGAGCTCCGGCAACAAATGATAGGCCTGAAAGATGAACCCGACCTTGCGGTTACGGAGCGTGGTCAGATCGGACGGCGGCAGGTGCGCGAGGTCTTTGCCGGCGAACCAGATCTCGCCCGCATTGGGCGAATCGAGGCCGCCGAACAAATGCAGCAAGGTGCTTTTGCCCGCGCCGGACGCCCCGCGGAGCGCGAGAAAATCGCCACGGGCTACGTCGAGCGAAACACCGCACAGCACTTCCAGCGAGCGTTTGCCCAGGGTGTAGGCTTTTGTCACCGACCGGGCGGAGAGCAGGGGTTCACTCATGGCGCAACGCCTCCACGGGGTTCAATCGGCTCGCGTGCCGGGCCGGAAACGCCGCCGCCAGGAAGCAAATCACCAGCGATCCGCCGCAGATGATCGCGATGTCGCCGGGCAGGACGAGCGCGGGCAGCTGGCTGAAGCCGTAGATGTCCGCCGGGAAAAGCTGGAGCCCCGTGAACCGGCGCATCTGCAGGAGGAATTCATTGCGGTAGGCGATGGCCAGCAAACCCAACCCGATTCCCGACAGCACGCCCAGAATGCTGACAATCTGACTTTGCAGAAGGAACACCCACATCACCTGACGATTTGAGGCCCCGATCGCCTTGAGCAGGCCAATCTCGCGCGTCTTCATCACCACAAACG
The DNA here is from genome assembly GCA_031406395.1 of Verrucomicrobiota bacterium. GTDB lineage: Bacteria > Verrucomicrobiota > Verrucomicrobiia > Limisphaerales > JADLHS01 > JADLHS01. The sequence goes on from JANOHH010000674.1 coordinate 1,053, forward strand.
TGATCAATGTGCAGGTGATGCCGAAGGCGGCGACGATGACAATGAAGAACAGGAGGTAAAGCATCATGCTTTTTTCCACCATCACCGCCAGCATCATGGGGCTGTCTTCCATCCAGGTCGTCACCCAGAATTCCGGGCCCAGCGCCTGTTTCAATGCGCGCGCGACGCCGGTGGCCTGAAACGGATCGGCGATGCGCACGGTCAGTCCGTGGACGCTGTCACTGTCTTCCAGATCATAAAACCGTTGCGCG
>JANOHH010000728.1:0-2453 GCA_031406395.1 Verrucomicrobiota bacterium
AAGAGTTTTATGCTTTAGACGGATTGACAGGTTTTAAAGTAAAGCATTTGTAGTAAACATCAAGCTAATGGAAAAAAATTGCAAATGGTATTTTGCCGCCCTGGAGGCCAAAGGGATATGAGCCGACACTTTGAAAGCAAATTAGCCACGAAATACACGAACCACACGAAATGCCGGAACCAAACCACCGGGCAACGAACTCTGAAAGCACTTGCCACAGTGGAACTGATAATCAATTCCTCTTGTCCGGGTTTTCCCTTCGTGTGTTTCGCGTGTTTCGTGGTTAAATCGATAAGCCCATGAAACTGGAATACCAAAGATGCTGGTTGCGGCTGGTGATCGAACTCTTCCCGCGCTTGGCTGAGATACGCCGCTTCCGGGTCGCACCAGTGCGGCGGGAGGGCCAGCCCGGCCGCCTCCTGCAAAGGCGGATTGCCGGCGAGTTGCGGCAACGTGAACGGGAGGCGACACGATGAGGCACTCCCTCGTAGCGCAGGTTTCCAAACCTGCTGTAGCGCCGACTTCCAAGCCGGTAGGGCTTCGAAATAACGAGGCCGTAGAACTTGGGAATGGCACGCGGGTTTGGAAACCCACGATACAGCAGACTTGGAAGTCCGCGCTACAACTCGCGCACCTGGTCCATGCCAATGCATTCTGATCCGCCCAACCCGTCCACCGCGCCTCCCCTGCCCCCGCCGCGCGTGCCGGATCACGAACTGATTCGCCGCATCGGCCGTGGTGCGTATGGCGAAGTCTGGCTCGCCCGTAGCGTCACCGGCGCTTTTCGCGCCGTGAAGATCGTCCACCGCCAATCCTTCGATCACGACCGGCCCTTCGAGCGCGAGTTCGAGGGCATCCTCAAGTTCGAGCCGATCTCCCGCCGGCACGACCGCCAGGTGGACATCCTTCACGTGGGCCGGGGCGACGACTGCTTTTACTACGTGATGGAACTGGCGGATGACCAGGCCACCGGCGGCCAGATCAATCCGGACCACTACATGCCCCGTACGCTCAAGAGTGATCTGCTCTTCCACGGCCGGCTGCCGTTCGAGGAATGCGTCCGCATCGGCCTCGCGCTGACGACTGCGCTCGAGAATCTGCACGGCAACGGCCTGGCCCACCGTGACGTGAAACCGTCGAATATTATTTTCGTCAACGGCGTGCCCAAGTTGGCCGACATGGGACTGGTGGCCGCCGTGGAGGGCACGCGGTCGTATGTCGGCACGGAAGGCTTTGCGGCGCCGGAAGGCCCGGGCTCGGCGCAGGCGAATCTCTACAGCCTGGGCAAGGTGCTCTACGAAATTTCCATGGGCAAAGACCGCCAAGAATTTCCGGAGTTGCCGACGAAGCTGCGCGAGTTACCCGACCGCGACGGCTTGATGGAGCTCAACACCGTCATTGCCCGCGCCTGCCGGCATGATCCCAAGGACCGCTACGTCTCAGCCACGGCGATGCGGTCCGACTTGGAGCTGCTGCAAAGCGGCAAGTCGCTGGCCCGATTGCATCGGACCGAGGCGCAACTGCGTTTCGTCCGCCGGGCCGGCGCGGTTGTCACGGTCGTCGCCGCACTCGGCTCCGGCATGATTGGCAACTATGCCGAAAACAATCAGATCAACACCGGTGCGGACTGGCCCGCCACGATGGCGGCCACCGAAGTTATTCAACATCGCTGCTTCGCTTGTCACGACCAGCCCAATCGGCAACTCCCGCGCAACCTGGCCGACGAGCGCGGCGTGAGTTTCTGGCAACCCAGCCTCGACGACCCGCGGCTTCTCACCAGCCGCCACATCGTGTTCAACCTTTCCCACCCCGAAAAGTCCCTGCTCCTCCTGGCCCCGCTCGCCAAAGCCGCCGGCGGATGGGAGCTGTGCCGCGACCCGAAGGGTGGAGCGAGCGCCCGGGTTTTCTTCAATCGCAGCGATGCGGGCTACCAGGCGCTGCTGGCCATGGTCCCCGCGGGAAGTGATTTTCTGGGGGAGCACAAACGCTTCGACATGCCCGGTTTCGTGCCCCGTACCGATTGGGTGCGCGAGGTGCAACGCTACGGCATACTCACGGATGAGGTGAAACCTAGCGAAATCAACGACGTTTACGCTGTCGAAACTAAGTATTGGGAGTCACTCTGGCATGCACCAACGCTCCCGCCGCAGGCGAGCCAGTAGGACCATTGGCGACAAGACAAACATGGCAAGAACAAAACCCAGCTTATGAAAAATGAAACCACGAACCACGAAACAACACCCCTCACTCGCCGACGGTTTCTGGCTCACGCCAGCGCTTCGGCCTTGTCGTTGGCCATGGTCCAACCGACTCAAATGTTCGGCGCACCAACCGGTCCAAAGGTTGGCCTCGGGCTGATTGGCTGCGGCGGGCGTGGCCAATGGATCGCCGAGCTGTTCCGCAAACATGGCGGCTACAATGTGGTGGCGGTAGCCGATTACTTTTCGGACAAG
>JANOHH010000732.1:0-5719 GCA_031406395.1 Verrucomicrobiota bacterium
GTGCCCAGCTGCTCACCGATCTGGCTGGAGTGATCAAGGAAAACTTTGATCAAACCTGAAGGCCGCTGCGGCCGCTGCGGCCGTCGCTCGGGCTGTCCCGCAGGAAACCAAAGGTCGCTGGCAGCTCGCATCCGGCACCCCGTAGCTCAGCTTACCCGGCTCGATCTTTTCAAGGCAGCTCCACGCGGCATCGGTAGTAATTGGCGATCACCTATTTGCCATCGGCATCCAAGGACTTCCGCCTGCCGGGAAACAGCAGGTGGCCGCGCGCCGTCTTGATGGGAAACGAGAAATTCATGACCGGCGTGCGTTGATTAGCCGCGGCTATTCGTATTTGACCGCTGTGCGGTCTGAAAATGAGAGCTCTGATTTGACTGCTGCCGTCGTTCACGGCGAGCGCACGCGGTAGAAGCGTTGCGCGTTGTTCGTCGCCTGCGGATCGGTGAATTGGAACTGGCCGGGGGCAGGTGGCGTTTCCAAGGCAGGGCCGAGATTCGACCACGCGTTGAGCGGCAACGCCACGTTGGTGCTCCCCAAGACTGTGAAGCTCGCGCCGGTGAGGTTGGCAAACCCAAACTGGAATGAGCCGTTGCCCAGCACGGTCAGGCCGGTCAAGCTTGCGGATGAAACGGGAAATCGGTGTACCCCCGCGCCTCCGGCGCCGACCACACCTTCACATCGGCGGGCGGGTTCAGCTCCCAGCCGTGCGCGAAGCGTTCCACAAGATCCGGATTGCTCAAGTAGGGCCGGCCGAAAGCGATCAGATCTGCCAGGCCCGAAGCAATCGCCGCCTCCGCCGTGTCCTGTGTGTAACCGCAATTGCCCATCAGCGGCCCGGAAAACACCGGGCGAAATTCGGGGAGCGTCATCGGTTGGCCCTGCTCGTGAAAACCAAAAGCCAGCCCGTCCACCACATGGAGATACGCCAGTCCGAAGGCGTTCAATTGCCGGGCGGCATAGGTGAAGGTTTCCCGGAAATCCGGCGCGCCCATGTCGTTGAAATTTCCATTGGGCGAAAGGCGCACCCCGACGCGATCCGCCGGCCAAACCGTCAGGGTGGCCGCGACAATCTCCGTCAGGAAACGGCAGCGGTTCTCGAGGCTGCCGCCGTAATGATCTGTCCGCTGATTGGTCTTCGACTGGAGGAACTGGTCAATCAGGTAGCCGTTCGCCGCGTGAATTTCCACGCCCTCAAACCCGGCGGCCTTCGCCCGCGCCGCCGCCCGCCGGTAATCTTCCACCACCGCGGCGACCTCCGCCGTCGCCAGCGCGCGCGGCGCTTCGTACGGCAGTTTGCCCTGCGGGGTGTGGATGTAGTCGCCGATGATTTTGATCGCCGAGGCCGACACGGCCGGCTGCCCGCCATGAAAGCTGCTGTGCGAGGCGCGGCCGCAGTGCCAGAGTTGTAGAAACACCGGCGTGCCCCGGGCGTGCAACGCCGCGACAAGTTTCTTCCAGCCGGATTCCTGGGCGTCGTTGTAAATACCCGGCGAATCAATCCAGCCAATGCCCTGTTCGGAGATGGTCGTTGCCTCGGTGATGATCAGCCCGGCGGAGGCGCGTTGAGTGTAGTATTCCACCATCAAATCGTTCGGCACACGTTCGCGGCCGGCCCGGGCGCGCGTCAGCGGGGCCATGACCACGCGGTTGCGCAGGGCCAGCCCGCGCAGGTCAAACGTCGAAAGCAAATGGGGCGATTGGGATTTTGTGGGAGCGGTGGTCATGATTTGTTGGATGTCAGTTTAGTGCGGCGTACTTTGGGCTGCAAATTTTGGCCGCCAACGCCAGCGCAGTTTAGCTGGCTCCGGGTCGTTCGCAAGTTGCCTCGTCCGAATACCGATCCATGCGCTGCCCAACCGCCCGCTTTGAACAGCTTCTCCCATCCAATCGGCGCCGCGAGCAATTCTATTTTAGGAACGCTATGGTCCGGGATTCTGACCAATATTCTCCCTGCCGATTAAAGGTGATAAAGCCGACATGACCGCCGGACGCCGGCATTTCCAAATGCAGATGGAGATTCGCCTCCGCCTCCGCGATGGGATAACAGGGTTCGGCCAGGAACGGGTCGTTCCGCGCGTTGATCAAAAGGGTTGGAATCGAAATGTTTTTCAACGCGGGCCGGCAACTGCACTGCCGCCAATAGTCTTCCGCATCGGCAAAGCCGTGGATGGGCGCCGTGTAGCGGTCATCGAAATCCTTGAAGGTGCGCAGCTGGCTGTAATCGTGGTCGTGGATTTTTCCCGGCATGGATTTCATTTTTGCGCGAATTTTTTGCCGGAGGCTGAGCAGGAAGTGGCGCATGTAAATCTGATTGATCGGGCTGGCCAGTTGCAACGAGCCGGACCGCAGATCGCATGGAACGGAAAAAGTGACCGCTTTCCTGATCCAGGGATGCAGTTCCTGACTGCGTTCCCCGAGATACTTCAACGTCACGTTGCCCCCCAGGCTGAATCCGAGCAGCGCCAGTTCCTCGTAGGCGCCGGTGTTCGTGAGATGCGCAATCACGGTGTGCAGATCCTCGGTCGCACCGCTGTGCGTAAAGCGCAGCCCCCGGTTGGACTCGCCGCTGCAGCCCCGCGCATTCCAGACGACGGCATCCCATCCGTTTCGGGCGAGCGCCTTGACCATGCCTCGGACATAGGCCCGTTGCGAATTCCCTTCCAAGCCGTGCGCGATGACCGCCAGGCGGGGTGAACCCTGGACGACCCAATCGAGGTCCAGAAAATCACCGTCCGGCGTCGCGATGCGCTCGCGTTGATAGGCAACGCCAGTAACCTTTCTAAAAAGCGCCGGGAGCAGGGTCTGCAGGTGGCCGTTCGCAAGCAAACTCGGCGCGACGTAGCTCGAATGCACAACGATGGGCATGGCCAGAGATTATCCGCCCCGCCCCAGCGCACAACTTTCTTGCGACGCGAAAACAAAAAAACCGCGGCGGTCAGGTGCAACCATCTCATTCCGGCGACCCAATTCGGCTGAGTCGTCGAGTGCATCCGGGCTCTTCCCCCCGGAGAGCACGGGTCTGTGAACCCGCAGCACTTTGAATCGACAAACAGAGTTTGAACAGTCCGGCGCGGCTTGGCGGCGGAACGCGGTGCGGGACACAGTCCCGCGCTTCGTCCGGATTTCGGGGGCGTGCGCGAACGCGTCCATGGGAACCTGGTGTTGACGACACGCATTGCTTCGGTGCGGCAAGGGAGGCATCTTGGCCAAGGTAATGAAACCACCTGCCGCCAAAGCCGAAATTGCCGACCGAGCCGCTTCTCCGGTGGTCACCGAACTGCACGTGGAGGGCATGACTTGCAACAACTGCGCGCGGCATGTTACCGAAGCAATCCAAAGCGTGCCCGGCGTACGTAGCGCCTCGGTTGCCTTGGAAGCCGGCCGCGCGTCCGTGCGCTGGACCGTCGAGGCGGCGCCGGATCCCGCCCTACTAGTCGGGGCCATCCAGCGCGCGGGTTTCGCTGCCAGATTGGCGGCGGTTGTCGCCGACCACGCAGCTTCTCCGCGCCGGGACTGGCATCTCAATCTATGGGTCGGCGGCTGTGTCACTGCCGCGTTGATGCTGGGCGAGTGGGTTTTCGGTCTCGGCCTGATGCGCTGGTTTCATTGGCTGTCGTTCGCCCTGGCCAGCGGGGTGCAGATCTTTTGCGGTGCGCAGTTTTATCGCGGCGCGTGGCGGCAACTCCGCGTCGGCAACTCGAATATGGACACGTTGGTGGCGCTCGGCTCGACCACGGCTTTTGGCTACAGCTCTTGGGCCTTGTTCGTCGGCACGGGCGGGCATCTGTATTTCATGGAGGCCGCCGCCATCATCACCCTCATCAGCGTCGGCCACTGGATTGAAGCGCGGGTGAGCGCCCAGGCTTCCAGCGCACTCCGGTCGCTGATGCAACTTGCGCCGCAGACTGCGCGCCGCGTGACTTCGGTTTCCGAACCACGCAACTTTCTCGACCTGCGCCGACCGATGACGATCGCCCCGACCGAAGAGGAGGTCCCGGTGGCCGCACTAAGAATCGGCGATCACGTGGCGTTGCGGCCCGGCGATCGCGTGCCGGTGGACGGCACGGTCATCGAGGGTGCGTCGGCCGTGGACGAAGCGATGCTCACCGGCGAATCCGTCCCCGTGGACAAAGTGGCGAAAGCCGAACTCTACGCCGGCACCGTGAATCTCAATGGGCGGCTCGTCATGCGCGTCACCGCCACCGGCGAAGCCACGGCTCTGGCTCATATCATCGCCGCCGTGCAACGTGCGCAGACCAGCCGGGCGGGCATCCAGCGGCTTGGTGACCGCGTGAGCAATGTGTTCGTCCCAATCGTTGTCACGGTAGCCATCACGGCCGGACTGTGGTGGGGCTTCGCGCCCGCCTCCGCCAGCCACCTTCATGCATGGCTCGCGCAATTCCTCTGGCCCGCGCATCCGCCGACCGGCGTGGCGGCGGGATTCATCATCGCGGCCGCGGTATTGATCATTGCCTGCCCCTGTGCGATGGGCCTGGCCACCCCCGCCGCTATCATGGCTGCCGCCAATGCTGCCGCGCGCCGGGGCATTCTTATTCGTGACGGCGTGGCTTTGGAAAAAGCCGGCATGGTAACGGCGGTGATTTTCGACAAGACCGGCACGTTGACGATGGGTCAACCGCAGGTAGTGAAGGTCTGGCAAGGTAGGGGACGACTTGGGGAGTCTCTAATTTTAGAGGACAAAGCGCAGGAAAAGTCAGAGACTCCTCACGTCGTCTCCTACCCAGCATTGGCCGCCGCGCTGGCTCGGCATTCAACGCATCCGATCAGCAAGGCGGTGGCGAAACTATCGGCCGAGGACGTAAAGATCAGCGACTGGCTGGAAGTGCGTGGGGCCGGGGTGCAGGCGAACCTCCAACCTCCAACCTCCAGCACTCAACATCCCAGTGGCCCGGCACGGTTTGGCTCGTTGCCGTGGCTGCGGGAATCGAAGGTGGACTTGGCGGTGGGCGAGAGTTTCATAGCCGAGTGGTCGGCCCAAGGCGCAACCTTGGTCGGGCTCGCGATCGATAACTCGCTCTTAGCCCTGTTCGCCGTGCGGGACACGTTGAAGCCGGATTCTGTCCACGTCGTGGCGCTCCTCCAGCAGCAGGGACTGAAAGTTCATTTACTGACCGGCGACAACGCCCTGACTGCGGTCAGTATTGCAAAGCAGGTTGGCATCGCGCCACAAAATGTCTTCGCTGAAGTGCGCCCCGAGCAGAAGGCGGAATTCGTGAAACGGCTTCAAGCGCGCGGGGAGCGAGTGGCGTTTGTGGGCGACGGCATTAACGACGCGCCAGCGTTGACCCAGGCTGACCTTGGCATCGCTGTGAGCCGCGCCAGCGATGTGGCGCGCGACGCGGCTGACATCATTTTACTGAAATCGGAAATCGCCGCGGTGCCGGAAGCATTGGCCCTGGCGCGGGCAACCTTGCGAACCATCAAACAGAATCTGTTCTGGGCGTTCTTCTACAACGCTGTCGGCGTGCCACTCGCGGCGTTGGGGTTCATGAGCCCGGTACTCTGCGCGGTGGCGATGGGCGTATCCGACCTGGTTGTAATTGGCAATGCGCTGCGGCTGCACCGGCGGAAATTTGTCTTGTCGTGGTGCGAGCAAAACTAGAGAGGACTGTGCGATCAAAGTTAGAATGATGGGGGAGACGCAGCGGTTTTACTTGAGGGGTTGAGTTGCTGGGGTGCAAAGTGTCCTCGCTTCAGC
>JANOHH010000740.1:0-3721 GCA_031406395.1 Verrucomicrobiota bacterium
CGTTGCGCCGGGTCACGCTCTGCAATCAGTTGCCGGAAATCACGGTCCGCGCGGACGAGACCCGGTGCGAGCAAGTCCTCAGTAATCTGCTGGAGAACGCCGTCAAGTACGGTCGGGAAGGCGGCACGGTCACCGTGGGGGGCCGGATGGCTGACGATCGCATGGTTGAAGTTTCTGTGCAGGACGACGGACCCGGGATTCCGGCGGAGGCGCTGGAGCGCGTATTCGAACGCTTCTACCGTGTGGACAAAGCCCGCTCGCGCGAGGAGGGGGGGACGGGTCTCGGGTTGGCCATCGTGAAGCACATCGTGCAAAGCCACGGGGGCAAAGTGTGGGTGGAAAGCGCGGCGGGGCAGGGGGCGAAGTTCTTCTTTACGCTGCCGGCTGAAGGGAAAGTGGGTCAATAAGAAAGCGGGCCAATCGGCAAAGCGTGGGACGAGGGTAGCCGCGCTTCACAGGATCAACGCGGTGGTATGCTCATTTAGGTCTTTCTCGGCATCGGCGGGTCTCCTAGACTTCGCTCATGGTTCACGTAGGCATCGGTTACGACGTTCATCAGTTGGTCGTGGGACGCAAGCTCGTCTTGGGCGGCGTGGAGATTCCCCACCCGAAAGGGCTCGACGGTCACTCGGACGCGGATGCGCTGATGCACGCGATCTGCGACGCCATTCTTGGTGCGCTCGGCGAGGAAGACATCGGTCATTTCTTTCCCAACACCGATCCGCGCTGGAAAGGGGTGCCGAGCCGGGTTTTCCTGGAGGAGGCGGCGCGCCAGGTGTTGCAGCGCAGCGGGCGCATTGTGAATGTCGACGCCACGGTGATTGCCCAGGCGCCGAAGATATATCCGCACATCATCGGCATGAAGAATAACATTGCCGACGCCCTCGGGCTGCGTGAAAACCAGATTGGCATCAAGGCGACGACCAACGAGCTCATGGGGTTCATCGGCCGCGAAGAAGGAATTGCCGCCATGGCCGTGGCGAGTGTGGACCTGCCGTTCTAGCGCAAATGCCTAAAGCCGAAATCAGTTGGAAACGCGTGACCGAAGACGGAGCGAAGCTGCAAGTCAACGCCCAACGCGTTGGCGGGGAATGGATCTTCTCCCAGCGCGCAAAGCGTTTCGACCAGTGGCAGAGCGTGGTAAATCCGCCGCTGGAAGATTGGTTGGAACTGCTGGATGCCGTGGAGCGCCTCGTCACCCGCCGCCGCCTGCAGCCGGTGCATGAAGACCTCGTCCGCCGCCGCATTCGCGAGAAGTTTCCCGAAACGAAGGTGTAGTTTGGAGCATTGTTGCTTGAATGGGCCGCTGGCAAATCGTTTTATGTGCGCGCGGATTTGTGCTGGCTCGTCGAGTTGGTTAGCCTTTCAGTGTGAGTAAGAAGAGCGGAAAAATTGCAGGGCGCATCGCATGCTTTCAGGGGCGAGAACTGACCGCTCACTACCTTGGCTTCTTTGATTGTTTCAACGATCAACTTTTCTATGAGGCGCACGACGTGTTGGAGGAACTATGGCTGCCCGACCGGAAAGGGCCGAATGGGGATTTCTACAAGGGTTTGATCCAACTAGCCGGGGCGTTCGTGCACCTGCAGAAGGAGCGGCTAAAGCCTTCGGCAGCGTTGTTTAAACTGGCGCGCACGAACCTCGCGAAATATCCCGCGACTCACGAGCGGTTGGACGTGGCGGCGGTGCTCCGTTTGATCGAAGTATGGCTGGGCTGGCTGGAGAGCGATGCGTTTGAAGTAAATCCGTTGCGCCAACGGCCCCCGCCCGCTTTGCGTTTGCTGACCTAGCTTGTTGTAGGAGAGCCGGTCATCGATCCAGCGCGATGTGGGTCTGAAATTGGGAACGCCGATGCGCGAAGCTATGTCGTGGGGATCTTTGCCCGCTTTGGTGATTTGAGGCCGCCCTTTCCCCCCCCACCGCGCCTCTGTGCCGCCAAAACGCTACCAAGCCGCTGGACAACTGCGGATCGCGAGTCATCATACAGTCAGGTTTCTTGTTGAGAATTAAACAAATGGTCAATACGAAGCTTTGGTTGGCGCAACGGCAACTTGCCACCGGCTCCCCGCAGAAGCGGATGGAGGCGGTGCAGAAAATCCGCGCCCTCGAAGATCCGGAAGGTGTGCCGCTCCTGGTGGAGGCCTTGAACGATGGTGAGGCGGCAGTGCGCACCGAGGTGGCAGCTGCGCTCGGGGATTTCAAACATCCCGCCGCCATCCACGCACTGCTCAGTGCATTGCGGGATAATACGGAGGCTGTGCAGGAAGCCGCGGCTCAGGCGTTGAAAAAGAATGGGGATGCATCCGTGATCGAACCGTTGGTGGGCTTGTTGGTGCGCGGTGCGCCCGGCGTCCAATACTACACGGCCCAAACCCTTGACGCGCTTAACTGGGTGCCGCGCACGCCGGGCGAACAAATCCCGTACTTCGTGGCGCGGGGTGATTTCAAGCGGGTGAGCATGTTCGGTCCGGCGGCAATCAAGGCTCTGGCGGCGGTATTGCGCAGCGGCAGTGATGAACGCCGGGTGGCGGCGGCGAATACGCTGGCCGAATTAGGGGACGCGTCCGTGTTGAACTTGCTGATCAGTGCGCTGAAGGACAGCGAAGCGGCGGTGCGTTCGGCAGCGATCAACGGACTGGCGCGGATGGGAGATCGCCAGGCGGTGACCGGCTTGTTGCCATTGCTCAAAGATCGTAATCGCAATGTGCGGGCGGCAGCGGTGTCAGCCCTGGGTCAGTTGGCGGACGAAGCGGCGATCAAACCCTTGATGGCATTGGTGAAAGATGCGGAGTGGGAAGTGCGGGCGGTGCTGGCGGAGGCGCTGGGCCGGTTTGGTGACCGGAGCGCAGTCTCCGCCGTATTAAGCCTGGTCAATGATAGTGATCAGGAGGTGCGCCAAAACGCAGTGGAGGCGTTGGGCCGACTGGGCGATGAAAGTGGGATTGACAGCCTGGTGCTGGGGATGGTGGACGAGGACATGGGCGTGCGTCAGGCGGCGGCGCGGGCGGCAGCGATGTTGGATCCTTACTGGCAACGGTCGCCCAGGATGCAGGCGCTGCTGCCGAAATTGCAGGCCGCGATGCAGCGTGGCGATTCGGGCGTGCAGATGGCAGCGGCGGGATTATTGCGGCGGCTGACGGGCGTGAGCGCAGCGGATCTTCTGTCCCCCTCACTCACTGCCGTCGGGAAGCCGGTGGGCGCTTCCCTGACCGAATTTTTTCAGCGGATGCTAAAAGATCCGGACGAGGACGTGCGGCTGGCGGCGGCGGAGGCATTGGGCCGGGGGCGTTCGCCAGCTACCATTCCGGCACTGCAAATCGCGTTAGTCGACAAGAGTAAATGGGTGCGGCGGGCGGCAGAACAAGGCATCGCGGCGGTCCTGTCGCCGACGTGAACCGAGGACAGTACATCCCAACCAACCGCTTTGCGTGCCGAATTCACTTCACTTTTTCCCGCGGCTGCTTCTGAATGATGCCTGTTTGATACGGTTAACCATGAAGGCATGAACGCGTCACCGAAATCCGCCCACCCCGCCGCCCGGCGGGTTTTGTTCGTGGACGACGACCGGACCTTTCTTGAAACGGTCAAGGAGTTGATGGGGGTTTTGAGCGAGGGACAATGGGAGATTTTCACCGCCGAGAGTGCCAGCCGGGCGTTCGCCCTGTTGCAGCATCAGCCGGTGGATCTCGCGGTGATTGATATCAACATGGGCGTGATGGAC
>JANOHH010000741.1:0-7714 GCA_031406395.1 Verrucomicrobiota bacterium
CAGCCCCTGCGCCCGGAATTGCCGGTCGTCACGAATAAGCGCTGGCCCCGCAATGCGATTGACGCCTTCATCCTCGCCCGGCTCGAACGGGAAAAACTGACGCCCTCGCCCGAGGCGGACCGGGCCACTTTGATCCGCCGGTTGAGCCTCGATCTCACCGGTCTGCCCCCAACGATCGCCGAAGTGGATGCCTTCCTGAATGACCGCAGCCCGCAGGCCTATGAAAAAGTCGTTGATCGGTTGCTCGCCTCGAATCATTACGGCGAAAACCTCGCCCGCGGTTGGTTGGACCTGGCGCGCTACGCCGATTCCAACGGCTATCAGGTGGATCTGGCGCGTTCGATGTGGCCTTATCGGGAATGGGTCATCGACGCCTTCAACCAGAACCTGCCGTTCGATCAATTCACCATCGAGCAACTCGCCGGCGACTTGTTGCCGAACGCCACGTTGGAGCAGAAGATCGCGACGGGTTTTAACCGCAACACCAAGATCAACGACGAGGGCGGCGGCGACGAAGAGGAATACCGCACCAAGGCGGTGAAGGACCGGGTCGCCACCACTGGCACCACCTGGCTCGGTCTGACGGTGATGTGCGCCGAATGTCACACCCACAAGTACGACCCGATTTCCCAGGAGGATTACTTCCGGTTTTATGCGTTGTTCAACACCACCGCCGACAAAGGCAATTACAGCCCCGACCCCTCGGTCGCCGTGCCCGCCCCGCCGATGGGCTCCATGGTGAGCTACCTGCGCGATCGCCTCGCGACCGTGCGTCAGAAACTCGCGGCGGTGGAGCAACAACTGCCGACCGAACAGTCAGCGTGGGAACGGAAAATGGCGAGCCAGCCAAATGTCTGGGTGACGCTGGAACTCACGAATGCGCTATCCACCGGCGGCGCCACGTTCACGAATCTTCCCGATCAATCTCTGCTCGCGACCGGCCTTAATTCCATGTACGACACCTACCAGATTGAAGCGGAGACCGGCCTGAAAAATCTCACGGCGATCCTGCTGGAAGTGTTGCCCGATCCGAGCCTGCCCAAGAATGGTCCGGGGCGTTGGGGTCAGACCGGCAATTTCATTTTGGACGAACTCGGTCTGACGGCGGCGCCAAGGTCGGGCGCTGGAGTCACGCCGGAAACGATCTATTTCGGCCAGGCGACCGCCGATTGGGAGCAGCAGTATTATCGCGCTGAACATGCGGTGGATCGCAATCCCAAAACCGGCTGGGCTATCGGTCCCCGGTTTGGCGAGCGTCATTTTCTGATCGCGGAGCTGAAGTCGCCGGTGCGTTTTGATTCGGGCGCCAAGCTCGGTTTCCGCTTTGACTCCTACCACGGCAACAACCACACCATCGGACGGCTGCGGCTTTCCGTCACGAGCGAGCCGGATCCGTCCAAGCTTTGGCCGCTGCCGCCCGAAGTGGCCAGCCTCCTCGCGGTGCCAGCCGGGCAACGCACGCCCGAACAACAGCGCCAGTTGGCCGCCCACTACCGCACGGTGTCGCCGACCCTCCGCAATCTGGAACGGGAGATTTTTCGGCTCAACGAGCGCGAAACGGAATTGGCCAACAAAAAATTCACCACCCTGGTGATGAAGGAACGTGCCGAACCCCGACCGACGTTCGTTCACGTGCGCGGAAATTTTTTGGAAAAGGGCAAGGAAGTCACGCCCGGTACGCCGGCAATCCTGCCAGCTTTGCCGGACGATCAAGCGCCCAATCGCCTCGCGCTGGCCCGTTGGTTGGTCCGGGCGGACAATCCGCTCACCGCCCGGGTGACGGTGAACCGCTTTTGGGAACGGCTCTTCGGTACTGGCATCGTGAAGACGAGCGAGGATTTCGGCAAACAAGGCGAGTTGCCGTCGCATCCTGAACTGCTGGATTGGCTCGCCTGCGAATTTATGGCGCCAACCTCGTCTCCACCCTCAACCCCGAATTCGCAATCGCCGCACGATTGGGACATGAAGCACTTGGTAAAACTCATGGTCATGTCGGCCACGTATCGCCAAAGCACGGCGACGGATGATGAGCGTCTGGAGAAGGATGCCTTCAACCGGCTGTTGGCGCGCGGGCCGCGGTTTCGGATGGACGCCGAGATGATCCGCGACCAGGCGCTGGCCGTCAGTGGCCTGTTGAATCCGGCGGTGGGCGGGCCGAGTGTTTATCCCGAACAAGTGCCAAACCTGTGGAAAGAGCTGGGATTTCTGCGCCCCGAGATTGGCATGGACGAATGGCCCGTCAGCGAAGGGCCGGAGCTTTACCGGCGCGCCCTTTATACTTTCTGGCGGCGAGTCTGCACCTATCCGACCTTCGCGACGTTCGACGCCCCGAGCCGCGACGTTTGCATTTCCCGCCGGCCGCGTTCCAACACGCCCTTGCAGGCGCTGGCTGCCTTGAACGAACCGACCTTGCTGGAAGCCGCTCGGGTATTCGCGCAACGCATTCTACTCTCCGGCGGTGCGGATCCGGGCCAACAAATTGAGTACGCGTTTCGCCTCTGTCTGGCTCGGCCACCCACCAAGTTGGAACGGCAGCGCTTGGTGAATCTTTACGAGCAACAGTTGAAAAGCTTTGAGCGCGATCCCAAATCGGCCGAAGAACTGGTGAATCAAGGCCCAGCCGAGCGCCCGGCCAGCCTGGACGTTCGCAAATTGGCCGCGTGGATGATGGTCGCCAATGTGTTGCTTAATTTGGACGAGACGCTCACGAAAGGTTGACTGATGAAGCTTTGGAAAAAACAGCAAAGCGGCGAACAAATCTCCTGCGGCGGCGAGCGATTCTCCCTCCCCCCCGCCGAGGGGAGAGGGCCGGGGTGAGGGGGAAACATCGTGCTCCCATCCGCAGACAGTTTGTCCAGCAGCGCGGCAAAACCCCTCACCCTGACCCTCTCCCCTTCCGAAGGGGAGAGGGAACTGAGAGCCGCCTTGCAGTCGTTTCCACGTACCAAAAACCATGAACGCACCCGACCTCGAAAACTTAAAATACGTCACGCGCCGGAAATTTTTCCAACAATGCGGCACCGGCATGGGCGCGCTGGCTTTGGGTTCGCTCCTGAATGAAAAACTGTTTGCGGCGCCCGCCCCGGATGCCGCCGGGGTCATGCCCCTTGCCACGCATTTCGCGCCGAAAGCCAAGAACATCATTTACCTCTTCCAATCTGGCGGGCCGTCCCATCTCGACCTGTTTGACTACAAGCCGGAACTCATCAAGCGCAACGGCCAGAAGATGCCGGATGAAATCCTGAAAAACATCCGTCTGGCGCAGATCGGCAAGGACGCCGCGCTGCTCGGGACCAACTACCAGTTTAAGCAATACGGCAAGTCCGGGGTGTGGCTCTCGGAATTGTTGCCGCAGCTTGCCTCCATCGTGGACGACGTCGCCTTCGTGCAGGGATTTCATTCGGAAGCGTTCAACCACGATCCGGCCACGCTGTTCATGAACACCGGCGCGCAGCTTTCCGGGCGGCCCAGCATGGGTTCGTGGTTCAGCTACGGGCTGGGCAGCGAGAACAAGGATTTGCCCGCGTTTGTGGTGATGACCACCGGCGTTGGCCAGCCGCTGACCAACAATTCCTGGGGCAGCGGCTTTCTGCCGACGATGCATCAGGGCGTGCAACTGCGTTCGCAGGGCGATCCCGTGTTGTTCGTCTCGAATCCGGAAGGCATGGGCGCGGAACGCCGTCGCCAATCCCTCGACGCCGTGCGCGATCTGAACCAGATGCGGTTCGATGTGTTGCGCGACCCGGAAATCGCCACGCGCATCGCCTCCTATGAACTGGCGTATCGGATGCAGACCAGCGTGCCCGATGTGATGGACATTTCCAAAGAGCCGGCAAGCATGCACGAAGCGTACGCCACCACGCCAGGCCGCGCCTCGTTTGCGAACAACTGCCTGCTCGCGCGCCGGCTGGTCGAACGCGGCGTGCGCTTCGTTCAATTGTATCATCGCGGATGGGATCATCACGGCGGGCCGGATGGCAACCTGGTGTTCGACCTGAAAAAGCGCTGCCTCGAAACGGATCAACCAACCGTCGCCCTGATCAAGGACCTCAAGGAGCGTGGGTTGCTGGATGAAACGCTGATCATTTGGGGCGGCGAATTCGGCCGCACCCCCATGATGCAGGGCAATCTGAAGCCCGACCAGTTGGGCCGCGACCATCACCCGCACGGTTACACCGTCTGGCTCGCTGGCGGCGGCATCAAGCCCGGCATTGTTTATGGCAAGACGGATGACTTCGGTTTCTACGCGACGGAAGACAAAGTCCACGTCCACGATCTGCATGCCACGATTCTGCACCTGTTCGGGCTGAACCATACGCAATTGACCTACCGATTCCAGGGCCGCGACTTCCGCCTGACCGACGTGCATGGCGAGGTGGTAAAGCCGTTGTTGGCCTAGCCGCCCGTTTTGGTCTACTCACCGCCGCAAGCAGGTGGATCGCGCAGGATTGATTCCACTGCAATCAGTCTCGTTGTTCCACGCTTCTTGCACGGGATAAAATCGGAAAACATTCACGTCGACGGACTCAGGGAAATTCCTGGCTTGCGAACGCAAGCCCTTTGGCGGCGACCAGTCCTGACCGTGCCTGCGGGCAGAGAATGGCGCGACGCTTCCCGCCGTGGTGTCGTGCCGGTGACAACTGGCTTCTTCATTCGCGAAAATCGGTGCGAGCAGCTCAACCAACCGAGTTCGGTGTGATTGGCGGTCGCCTGTAACCAATTTTCCCCGCCGGCGTCTCACGTGGTAGCCGCCGCACCATGAAGGTGCGGCCAAACAAAAGAAAGAGTCAGCTTATGAAAATGCAAAAAGTCAGTTGGATGGCCGCCGTGGCGGCGGGCGCGTTGATCGCGTTGAGCCCCCTGGTGCAAGCCGAAGACAAACCCACCCCGCCCGAAGGTCGTCCGCCTCAGGGTCAACGCGCGGAGATGGCCAAGGAACGGATCGCCAAGATGGCGGAGGAACTCAAACTCACGGACGAACAAAAGACCAAGGTCACGGCGCTGATGAAGGAACAGGCGGAGACGATGCGCGGAATGAAGGATGCCCCGCCGGAAGAGCGCAGAGAGAAGATGAAAGCCGGTCGCGAGGAGATGCAAAAGCAAATGAAAACGATCCTCACCCCCGAACAATATACGAAATGGGAAAAGCTCCGGAAAGAGGGCGGCCCGGGCGGCCCCGGGCGGCGCGGGGGGCCGGGCGGTCCCGGCGGTCCGGGCGGTCCGGGCGCGGAGAAGCCGGATAAGAATTAATCGCCGGCTTGGTTGGTTGTGTTTCCGGAGGGACGACGTCCGTCGTCCCTCCTTTTTGTTACGGACGACTCAGCGCGAAACTGAAAAGTCGCTGGCGATCGAAATATCCAGGCTAAGCGGTCGCCGGCAGACCGATGTCCACGCTCAGTTTTTGCGCGGCACCGGTATCCACCCATTTCACCAGGGAAATAAAATTCAGCAAAGTCGGGCTGTCGGGCTTGGCCTTGAACATATTTTTCAGACTGTTTAAGACTTTGCTGTAAGTGACCGCATATTTCGCGTGCGTCAGTCGGGTGACGTAGGTTTCCATCACGGCGCGGGCGATCGGATCGGTGCTGCCATCGGCGAGATACGGGAGTTGGCAGAAAGTCCGGATCAGAGAGATGACATCGGCTTCGATGAGGGTGATCCAACTGAGTTTGACCTCCTCGGCGTCGTAATGCGCATGTAGACGGTCGCGGATGGCACTGGCGATGGCGGCGGGTTCGGCGCGCCTTTCGATCAGCTCCTTGACCCTGTCCCACGCGAGTTGCCGCTCCACTTCCGGCGCGAGCGGCGCGGTCGCCTTCACCTCGCCTTCCAGCTTGGTGAGCTTCAATTCCTGGCCCAGCGCTCGGCCCAGCGCTTCGGCTTCCTCGCGGCGCATCCGGTCCGAGGCCATGATGCCGCGCGCGACCAACCGCTGCGCGTCCGGTTGGAGGAGACGCAGGATGGCGGTCAGGGCGGCCGTCACCGGCGGTTTCTGCGGCGGCGGGGGAATGAGGTGCTTGACGAATTCCGGAACCACTTCGCTGGTAATAATCGGATTTTGCTCGGGGGCTTTCTCGGCGCGCAGCCGGAGCACATACCGCAGGGTTTTGCCGGCGGCCCCGGCCTTGCCGATGTTGTTGATGACCATCAAGCGATAGTCCACGGCGATGATAAACGCGAGCAGGCCTTCCGCTGACCCGATCAGTTTTTCTTCCAAAGTGTCAGTGCCGCTCGTGACGACGAGCTGCTCAATCAGGACGGGCAGGCGCTGGGCGAACACGCCTTCGGGCGCCTCGGTGTTTTGGTTTTCGTAGTAGTGCAGCAGTTCGAGGAGAAACGACAGCCGCAAAAACGCACTTTTTTGAGCCCGCCCCGGTTCCGTGGGTGATTTCGTGCGTTGAATCCGCTGATAGAGAGCGAACAAGGCTTCCCGGGTCTCGGGGATCAGCGTTGGGTTTTGCGGGAAGAGCGCTTCAAAATCACTCTTGAAGGCGAGCACGATTTCGTCGGGTTTCGGGCGCGGATTCAACTTGGGATCGGTGGTCAGGTCGTTGAAGAAGACCAGCGCCGCCTCGCCAAATTCGCGGAGGACGCGCTCCTTGGGCAACTGGCCCTTGATAAAACAACGATTGGCGCGGACCATGGCGGGCAGGAAAAATTTCTCGGGCTGCTCAATGAGCGAAGCGAGCAGGGCCTTTTCCAACGAAGGCTCCAACTGAATCAACTCCTCCACGGCGGGCTTCACCGCCGCCGCGAGGTCACGCTTGACCTGGTCGAGCGCGATGAGGACCGAGGGTAGCGGCAGGGGCGCATCGGCTTTTCCCCGGGCCAGGGCGGCGCAGACTTCGTTCACGTGGGCATTGTGTTCAACGAGCTTGGAAACGATGACGCCGACGTCGTTGATCGGCAGCTTGCTCACGAGCCCAGACAGCAGGAGCACCAGTTCGCCATGGGATTTCTGCCGGTGTTCGATGACGCGCCCGAGCAGGGCCCGGAGCGATTTGACATCGTGTTCGAGCGCGGCGCGTTCGGCTTCAAGTTGCGTCACGCGCAGCTTCAGTTCATGCCAGCACGCTTGGACTTCTTCCGCAGCCGCCGTTGGCCGCGTCGATGCCGGCGGCCCCACCGCGAGTGAGGTGTCGCCAGATTGTTCAGGTTCCATAACAGTGGTTTACCCGGTTGGGTGCGTCGCGAGTACGGTGTCGTCCATGGGTGCATCTTCCCTAAAGGCCAAAGCGCTTGCCAACCATTTTTTTAGAGGATGCGCAAGGGGGTGATGGTGATGGTTGCGCCCCGCGGCGCTTCAGCTCGTGCCCCCCCCGGTGGAACTGCTTCTGCGGAAGCCGCTGGCCACCGAGACGCCGGCTGCCCGGACCGCCCCTCGGCCAGCGAGGCTTCTACGAATTGGTCAGGTTGCATGGCAATGGTTTGCGCGGCTGGGTGCATAGAAATCACGGTGTCGTCCGCGGGTGCATCGCATCCCCCAGAGCCCAAAGCGCTGGCCAACCATCTTTTTGAGTCTCCCGAGGCGGGTGCTGGCCATTGGGGGTGCGCCGCCGGGTTGGAAATCCGGACGCCGAATTGTTGGACGGCCACTAAGCGGATCGCCGGCGAAAGCAATCCGGCCTTGGTTCCCAGCCCGGGGATAAACCGCCTCAACACGTTCGGCGGCACCACCGGGTTTTTGAAGTCGCCACCCGGATGCTTTTCAGGG
>JANOHH010000771.1:0-1867 GCA_031406395.1 Verrucomicrobiota bacterium
GCCACCCGCGGCGGCGCCGCCTGATACAGCGTGAGCAACACGATCACGAGCAGCGCCAGGGCGGCGGCGTTGCCGAGTTGTGCGCGCTGTAGCCGCACCGCTGCGCGCTTGCGCCACATACTGCGCCGATCTTCCGCGAGCGCCTCCCGAATGACGCGATCCTGGAGGTAGTTTAGTTCCTGCGTTGCAGAATCCGGCTTTTGCTCAATGGCGGTCAGGAGCAGCGCGTGCAGTTGCGGATTCTCCGCCTCGATGTTGCGCGCGATGGTTTTGAAATCAAGCGGCGCACGTTTGCCCGCCCGCCGGATGACGATTGTCCAAACGAGGGTGGCAACGAACAACACCAAGAAAAGCCACGGTGAGATCCAACCGGTCGAGCGCTGAGCCAGGATGAGGCACAGCCCCGCGCCCCCCGCCGCCAACCAGCCGCGCGTGAGCGTACGCAACATCTGCCATTGCCGATGATCGCGGGGCGACCGGTGCGAGATGGATTTGCAGGAGGCGGTCAATCATGTTGCAGCCTCAACGGTTGCGGCGGTTCGGCGGGTGATCCAGCCGGCCAGCCAGGTTTCGAACAACAATACCGCCAGAGCCACCACAATCAACCAGCGCCATAGTTTTTGTCGAGCTTCCAACTCGGCCTTGTGCAGCCGCTCCTGCTTGGCGGCGACCAAAGCTGGAGCGGCTGCGACAGATTTCATCGGCAGGCCGAGGCGTTCGAGTTGATCCACGGGCATCGGTGCGGTCTTGCTTTCGGCCGGGTCGAGATTCACGGCGAACTTCACGGGGGCGGCGATGAGCACTTCGTAAATACCCGGCTGATCGGTTTGGGCGAAACGGGTTTCGCCGGCCGCGAGTTGGATTTGCGCGCCGTCCGCCTTGCGAACTGTGTAGCCGCCGACGTAAGGAGGCGGATTCCCCGATGTGCCGACCGAGTCCGCCTCCTCACGTCGGCGGCTACCGGCGGATGAAAGGTCAACCGTGTCACCGACGCGGAATTGCGCGAGTTGCGCGCTGATGCCACCGGCCTGATCGAGCAGCGAATACAGCAGCGGCACGAATTTCGACGACAGCGCCAACTGGCTGTCCGCCGGTCGCCAGGAGAAGGTGAAAACAAAAATGCGCCCGCGCCCGGCGGGAACTTCCAGGATGGCAGGATCGTTGTCGTCGAAGTGGGCGAGGATGCGTGCAGCTGGCAGTTGGTCGGCCGGCAGTTTACGATGTTTCCAGAAACGAATCTTGGTGAAGTCGCCGAAGCGCGGGTCGGCGAACGGCGCAAACAGCGGATGGGTGAAATCCATCTGACCGATCATGGCGTAGTTGGCGACCGGCGCCTCGGTGGCACTGACATCGGGAGCGCCGGTCAACTGGCCAAGGGTCTTGGCTGTCTGTGGGTCGTTCATCACCAGCAATGCGGTGCCGCCGTTGGTGAGAAATTGACGAAGGTCGCCACTTTGCTGTTCGGATAAAGTGCCGGGGACAATTGCGAGATGGTAGCTGCCGACGTAAGAGGGCGGAGTGTTCGTTTGCGAAGAAGTCCGCCTCCTTACGTCGGCGGCTACATCGGCTACGAGGCGCCGGGTCGTCGCAGTGTACGACCCGTCCAGGATCACTGCATCTCGGCGACCCGCGTCGATCCGCGACTCCACGGTGACGTTCGGGCCGTCGGGAGTCGGCGTGAACTGCACGATCTGCGCGGTGGCCGTGGCGGCGCCGGTCTTCGTCACCACCGGCTCGGACCGCGGGAGCTGGAACGCCGCGCCGAACACGGCCGCAGCCGAAAGCTGGTCGGGGCGTCCGCGAGCGAACTCCGCGTCGAACCACGCACGGGCGGGTTCCGACAACTTCGCGGTCGCGCCGACAGCGG
>JANOHH010000780.1:0-2329 GCA_031406395.1 Verrucomicrobiota bacterium
GGTCGCGCCGCTTGTTCGATCCGTTGTTAATGAAGGGCCGGGCCATGTGCGTTGTTATCCAGTTAGCTATTTGATTGCTAGCAGCGTCTTACCCGGCATCACCCACGCCCCGAATGGATTCCATCGGGGACGCGGCCGGGAAAAACTGCGTGCGTCTGACGCGAGATTAGCCGATTCCATGCCACCGGGGCCAGGCTGGGAGCGGCGCACCGCATTTAGGGTTCGGACTGGGAGGGGAGGCTTTCGAACCTGCCGCTTGGGTCACTGCTTCGGAAGCCGCGCAACAAAAACCGGAGGTTTACTTTGGCCATTTCAATTTTTTCCGGACGGGACAGGCTGGTGAATTCCAAGACACCAACCGGTGAGACTCCCAGTCAACCATCGGGGCGGCGATGGTCAAGGGTGCCAGGCCGACCACGTTTGTGGTGTTCGCGAAGATGCACCAGACCGGCGCCGGCAACGCGAATAAGCCCGGGCCTCGCCAGGGCTGTAAGCGGTCAGCAGAATGAAGCAGGTCTGGTTCGCGTTGCCTTGGTCGTTGAGAGTTGAAATCCGTTCCAGTGGTCACGCTCGGCCTCGTTCCGTACCATGGTTCGGTCCGGGCAGGGCTCGTCACGACGGCCGCGTATCCATGCATCACAAAATCATCCGCACGCCGCGCAAAAGCTTTTCCTCCGCCGCTTCGGCTGCACTGGCGTTTACGACCTCAGGGATTGGTGCGATTAGTTGGTCGCGATTACTTTCCACTGCCCGCGCACCAGCTTGCGGACTTGGGGAGTGAGCGGCGGGAGTTTTTCGGAATTCAAGAAGTTCATGTCAAAAGCCCACTTTCGAGTCGGAGGGTTGTAGTAAATGCCCGTTTTCTGCCAGAAATTTGTCGCATAACGACTCGGAAACATGACCACCATCGAACCATTGTACGTAAGCGATTTATTACTCCAGTTTTCCAGAAACCGGGGAAAGTTTTCCACCCCGCCGCTGTAATGTTTGACGCCGCTGACTTGCTGCGATTCCACGATGCCGGCAAGAATCGCGGCATTGACGGTGGTGTCCGCGGGCACCCGGCTGCTCAAACTGGTCCCGCTGGTGTTGCTATCGTTCCAATTGGCGGAAAGCATGGTGACCGCATCGCCAATCAAGGCGGCAGGCTTGGTGTTGGCGGTGATGATTTGCCCGACGGAACTGTCCGTGCCGTTGTTGAGATTGAAATGCCCTTTCACATAGAGCGGGGCGGCGGTGGCCACGGTGAGGCCGTCGTCGGGCAACTGTTTGCCGTTGGTGACCCGCACGGCCGCGACCGTACTGCTGGTCATGGGCCGACTATCAATGGTGTAGAGCGAGTTTAATCCGTGGCTCATTTTGAAACGGGCGCTTCCATTCAAAGTGCTGCCGCCATTCGTGCTCGTGGTGGCCAGCCACGTGTTGAATCTACCGACGTCAATCTCGGTGGCCTTGACCGTCTTGCCTTCGCGGTAATCGTAAAAACTGACGTTGGTGACGAACGAATAGGCGGAGCCGGCGTCGGGCGGGACCGCTTTGAAGCCGTCCCAGGCACCGCTCGTTATCACGACACCGCTCGGGGTGTTGGAGATGATCAAGTCCGCTTGGTTGTAAATGCGCTGCCGGCCGAGGCTGGAATTGGCGTCCTCGCCGGTCGGGGGCGGATCCAAAATTGCCTGAACCGCCGCCGGGCTGTTGTTGGTGCCGATCGGCAACACCAGCGCGCTGACGTTTTCCAGCTTGTTGACGTAGGTAGGCGTGGTCTTGCCACCGGTTGTGGGATCATTGGGATGACGGAAGTTTTCGATGGTGCCGACCGCGGTGACCACATCCTTAAACTCCAGCCGGGCCGAAGGGGCGGCATAGATTTCTCCGTTACTGTGGGTCTTACCCCGGACGACCATGTCGGCGCCGGGGTTAATCTCCAGGTCAATCGAGTAAAAGATCGCGTATTGAAAAATGGGAATGCGCGCCAGTTCAAAATCCTGAACGACGGTGGCCGAAAGGTCGTAGTTTTGGTTGAGCGGGGCAGCCCGCGAAGTCACCCGGTACGGCGACACCAGGCCATAGAGGCCTTGAAATTCCGAATTCAGATTGGCGACAACGGTGGGGCCCAGACTGATCAAACCCGTCTGATCGTCGGTGCCTGCACCATCGCTGTAGGCAAATTGCACCGGCCAGTCCGTTTGCGCGGGGAGGAGGACGCGATAGTAGTTCAAGTTGCCGGCTTTGACACTTTGATAAACAAAGTCGCGATCAATTTCAGCCAGTACGCGTTCCGTGCCCGCTTCGGCGCCCGCCACGGTCGTATTGTAGAGATTGTTGCGCG
>JANOHH010000818.1:0-1076 GCA_031406395.1 Verrucomicrobiota bacterium
CCACGATGCTCTCCTGCGTTCTTGACCTTCGGCGGACGGTTGCAGGAACCGGCCACAAACGGCGGCCAACAACCAGCACCACGAGCGTAGCGGCGGCCAGGCTTTGTGCCGGGGCACCACGAGCAGCACGGTGGATCGCTCGAAACTCCCGACGCCGGGCGCGGATCCGGAAGTGAAGTTCCCGGCGTTTCAGCGCGCCACGCTGTCGAATGGGTTGAAGATCATTCTGGTCGAGCGCCATTCGCTCCCGCTGGTGCAATTCAGTCTGCAATTGGATGCCGGCTATGCCGCGGATCAATTCGCCATTCCTGGCACCGCAAAGCTTACGCTGCAGATGTTGGACGAAGGCACCGCGCGGCGAACCTCGCTCCAGATCAGCGATGAACTGGCGTCGCTGGGCGCGAACCTGGGCGCGCGATCCAGCCTGGATGTTTCCAGCGTCAGCTTGTCCACACTCACTTCCACGCTGGACCGCGCGCTCGACGTTTACGCGGACGTGATCCTGAATCCGGCGTTCCCGGAAGCCGACTTCCGGCGACTCCAGAAGCAGTTGCTTGCCGGGATTCAACAGGAGAAAAGTGAACCGTTTGGATTGGCGCTGCGCGTGTTCCCCAAGCTGCTGTATGGCAACGGTCACGCATACGGCAACCCGTTGAGTGGCTCGGGTACGGAGGCTTCGATTGGTAAGCTGACCGCCGCCGACCTCCGCAAGTTTCACGCAACCTGGTTCAAACCGAACCACGCCACACTCATCATCGTGGGCGACACCACGCTCAAGGAGATCGTCCCGAAGCTGGAAAAACTCTTCGCCCGTTGGATGCCGGGCGCGGTGCCACTCAAGAATCTGGCCACCGTCCAGCCACAGAAGAAATCATCTGTGTACCTCATCGATCGACCCGGGGCGATTCAATCGGTCATTCTTGCCGGTCACGTGGGACTGCCGAAATCCGACCCGGACAATATCGCGGTCGAGACGATGAACACGGTGCTGGGCGGCACTTTCACTTCGCGCGTGAACCTGAATCTGCGCGAAGACAAGCACTGGACCTACGGCGCCGGCACCGTGCCGCTGGCCG
>JANOHH010000872.1:0-3382 GCA_031406395.1 Verrucomicrobiota bacterium
GGTCTCAAGCCTCGTCGCCTTCGTGGCGTTCTTCTGCATCCTGTTCACGAAGCGGTATCCCCAAGGCCTCTTCAACCTTGTTGTCGGGTTCAACCGCTGGGGCGCAAACGTGACGGCATACACGGGCCTGCTGCGTGACGAGTACCCGCCGTTCTCAACAGAGGCGGGTCGCTATCCCGTGCGGTATGACGTGGACTACCCGGAGACGCTCAGCCGGTGGCTGATCTGGGTCAAGTGGTTCCTGGTGTATGCTCACTATTTCGTACTGTTCAGTCTATTCATCGTCGCGCTGCCGATTCGCCAGAACCATGAAGGGACCCCCAAGTGAGCAATGATTTGAAATCTGTAGTTATCCTGATGGCCGAGGACGATGCCGACGACCGCCTCCTGGCCAAGGACGCCCTGCGCGAATGCGGCATGGCGGATAACCTGCACTTCGTCGAAAACGGCGAAGAACTGCTCGATTACTTGCAGCGGCGCGGCAAGTACGCCGGCCAGCCGCCCCACCCGCGCCCGGACGTGATCCTGCTGGACTTGAACATGCCGCGCAAAGACGGACGCGAGGCGCTCAAAGAAATCCGCGAACACCCGGACCTTCGACGCGTCCCCATTGTGGTGTTCACCACCTCGCGCGCCGACACGGATATCCGCAGAGTTTATGAACTGGGGGCCAACTCATTTATCACCAAGCCAGCGGCGTTTGACGCTCTCGTGACCACGGTCACGAAAATGGTAGGTTACTGGTTTGGCCTCGTTGAACTGCCGTCCGCCAAGATCGCTCTCCCATGAATGAACCGCAAAACTTCCGGGTTTTGATCGTTGAAGACGACGAGGAGGATTTCATGCTCACGCGCGACCTCTTGAAGGAGATCGAAAGCTGCGCGTACACCATCGAGTGGGCCAAGACCTTCGCCGAAGGACTCCACTTGATGCGGAAAAATCTCCAGGACATATGCCTGGTGGACTTCCGGCTGGGCGCGCATGACGGCGTGGAATTGTTACAGGCAGCCCGGGCCGCCGGGGCCGAGGCACCGGTGATTCTGATTACGGGCGCGGGCCACGAGGATGCCGACCACGCGGCGATGAAAGCGGGCGCGGCGGATTATCTTGTGAAGGGGCAGATCGCGGCGCAAACCCTTGAGCGAACCATCCGCTATGCCATCGAACGCAAACGCGCGGCCTCCCTCGCGGCGTCTGAACAGGCGCGGCTCGCGGCGTTCGGCGCGCAGGTGGGATTGGTTTTGACATGTCGCGCGACGCTCTCGGTCATTTTGGAAAATTGTGCCGGAGCCATGGCGGAGTATCTCAACGGCGCGCTGGCCCAGGTCTGGATTTACGACGCCGAGGAGCGGGCGTTGCGGCTAAGCGCGAGCGCCGGGCCAAAGGCTGCTGCCGTCCTTTCGTCCGCGGGCAATTTGACGCTGGATGCGCTCTTGAACGGTCAGACGGTGTACCTCCCGGCTCTGACGGCGGATTCTCGCTTTGGGCCGTCAGCGTGGGCGCAATCTGAGGGGCTGGTTTCTTTTGCGGCCTACCCGCTGATGCTCGAGGGGCGGTTGGTGGGGTGCATGTCATTGTACGGCGGCGACCCCCTCGCGGAAACGGTCTTGCAGGAACTCGGCTCGGTCGCCAACGGCGTTGCCTTGTGCATTCAACGCAAGCAGGCGGAGGATGCCCTCGATGCCAGCGAAAACCGCTATCGCTCCGTGGTCACCAGCATCAAGGAAGTGGTTTTTCAAATCAGTGAGTTCGGGTATTGGTCTTTTCTCAATCCGGCCTGGACCGAAATCACCGGCTTTGCCATCGCAGACACGCTGGAAAAATTCTTCCTGGATTATTTTCATCCCGATGATCGGGGTCCGGCCCGAGCGCTTTTTGTTAAATTGGTGAATGGCGACCTTGAACATTGCAGCTTTGAAGCCCGCCTGCTGACCCGGCAGGGGGAGCCCCGTTGGGCCGAGCTTTACCTCCGCCTCTCACGGAACGAAGCCGGTTTGGTGCTGGGCGCATCTGGCAGCTTGAGTGACATCACCGACCGCAAGCAGGCGGAAGTTCAGGTGCAGAAACTCGCGGCGTTTCCGCGCGTGAATCCCAATCCCGTCCTTGAATTCACCGCGGCGGCGGAGCTGAGTTACCACAACGACGCGGCCGTGGAACTGGCTCGTTCCTTGGGCAAGGGGCACATCCTGGAGATTTTACCAGCCGCGGTGGCGGGCATCGTGAGCGATTGCTTGACCCGGGGGGCCAAACGCCTGCGGGAGCTGGTGGTCATCAATGACCGGACCATCAGTTGGTCGTTTTTTCCCGTGGCCGACAATCACGTGGTCCATTGCTACGGCAGCGAGATCACCGAGATGTTGAACCTCGAAACGCAATATCGCCACGCGCAGAAACTCGAATCCGTCGGCCAGATGGCGGCGGGCATTGCCCATGATTACAACAACGTTCTGACCATTATCCAGGGCTACGCCGATTGCCTGCTCGTGAAAGTGAACGGGGACGAGTCCATGTCCAACCCGCTGAAGCAAATTTCCGGTGCCGCCCGGCGCGCAACCGTGCTCACGCGGAAATTGCTCACCTTCAGCCGCAAGCAAGTCATTCAGGCGCAGCCCCTGAATCTCAACACCGTCCTCACCGATTTCGGAAAAATGCTTCCGCGCCTGCTCGGCGAAGACATCGTGTTGAAAACCAACTATGCGGAGAAGCTCCCCGCCATCAAGGCGGATGATGGCATGATCGAACAGGTCGTCATGAATCTGGCCGTCAACGCCCGCGATGCCATGCCCAGAGGTGGTTGCCTGACGGTCACCACCACCGTAAAGGAAATTCGTGCCGATTACGTGTCGCACCGGCCCGAGGCCCGCGTGGGGTCGTTTGTCACCCTCAGCGTCCAGGACACCGGCTGCGGCATGGACGCCAAAACGCTGGCGCGCATCTTTGAACCGTTCTTTTCCACGAAGGAAGTCGGCCGCGGCACCGGCCTGGGGCTGGCCACGGTCCACCGCATCGTGGACGCCCACGGCGGGGCGCTCTCGGTCGACTCGGCGCCGGGTCAGGGGGCGCGCTTCACCGTCCACCTGCCGGCCCCCGGCGCCGCCGAGCCGGAGTAGGATCGCCCCCCATGGCCTCCATCCTGGTGGTCGACGACGAGCCGTCGATGCGCGAGTTCCTCGAGATCCTGCTGCGCAAGCGGGGGCACGAGGTCGCCACCTCGCCGGACCTGGCCGGGGCGCTGGCCCGCCTCGGCCACGGCGGCCTGGACCTGGTCATCAGCGACCTCAGGCTGGGGCGCGAGTCGGGGCTGGACGTGCTCAGGGCCGTCAAGGCCGACAGCCCCGCCACCGAGGTGGTGATGGTGACCGCCTTCGCCACCACCGAGAAC
>JANOHH010000888.1:0-4068 GCA_031406395.1 Verrucomicrobiota bacterium
CGCACTTCCTCGTTTCGGGCCAGACGTTCGAACCACTGATCCACCAATTCGGGTTGTTCCCAAATGAAAAGTTCACCGTAAGTCCGGTCCAGAAGATCCTCACGGCAGCATCCGGTCAGGTCAACGAGCCGCTCATTCACAGCCACGAACCGTCGGTCGGGCAGGGTTTGGATGCCGCCGGGAATGGGATTCGCTTGGAAGGCCTTGGCAAACCTTTCTTCGCTGGCGACCAGCGACGTGTTGGCGGCGGTCAGTTCCGCCGTCCGCTCGGCCACCATCGCTTCGAGTTCGGCCAGCTTGTAACTGGCCTGGAGATTGAGCTGCCATTTCTTGGTCAGGGCGTGCGCGAGTTGCTGCACTTCCACGTTGTCGAAGGGCTTTTTCAGCACTACCAGATTGTCGGGTTGGCCGACTTTGGCCCGCAGTTCCTCCCACGAGTAATCCGAGTAGGCGGTGCAGACGACGATCTGGAGTTCGGGATACACTTCCCAGATGCGCGCAATGGTCTCCACGCCGTCCCACCCGGGCGGCATCCGCACGTCCACGAAGGCCAGGGCGTACGGGCGGTTCTCTGCGAGCGCCTCCTTCACCATCGCCAAACCATCCTGGCCTTGGTAGGCGGAGTTCAACTGGAAATGAATCGTTTGGGCGGCAGGTTGGACCTCATCGAATAGTGCCGCCTCCAGTCCTCTCAGCGTCGTGTTGCCCGCGGTGTCGGGGCAAAGAATTTTTCGAAAATCGGAGTGGATGGAGGGATTGTCATCCACCACCAGAATGCGGAAGTGCGTTGTTTGAGTTGGCCGCGTAAACCCAGCGCTGGGTTGCGCTTGGGTGGTTTCGTTATACGCGGTTGGGGCGGGCGGATTGGGTGCGTTCATGATGCAATTGCTTTTGTTGCTTTGGCCACCGGCAGTTCCAAGGTGAATTCAGCGCCCTGGCCGAGGCCGTCGCTGCGGGCCGACAAGCGTCCGCCCATTTCCTTGGCGGCGTTGGCGCCGCTGTGCAGGCCGAAGCCGTGACCATCCTTCTTGGTGGTGAAACCGTGGCCGAAGATATTGACGATGTTTTCGGGTGTAATGCCGACCCCGTTGTCTCGGAGGCGCATGGCCACCATCCCATCGACGCCCACCTCAACCCGGACCACGAAGCGTTTGTCGCTAGGATTGCCGGCGTCCATGGCATATTTCGCGTTGCGGATGAGGTTGATGAGGATCTGCAGCACCTTGTGGCGATCCACATTCACACGGGGCAATTCCGCACCGTATTCACGGATTACCTGAACGCGATGGCGATCGAAGGCCGCGGCGTTCATGCGCAGCGCGTCCTCGACGAGTTCGGTGGGGTCCAGATGTTCGAACGCACCGGAAACCTTGGCGTAGCTTTGCTGCATTGCCACAATCTCCTTGATGTGCTCGATATTCTGGCTCAGCAACGCGACTTCGCTGAGCATTTCGGTCTGCTCGCCGGCGAGTTGGTCGGACACCGTGCCGAGATATTCGGGCAGGAGTTTGCCTTTGGGATCGCTCGTCAGGAATTCGCCGAGGTGACCGTTGTGCCCGCGCAACATGGTGGTGGCGCGGCACAGATTGGTGAGCTTGGATTGTTTCAAACGGTCGCCGACGAGGGTGGCGGACACGCTGACGCTGTTGAGAACGTTGCCGACGTTGTGGAGGACGCCGGTGGCCACCTCCGCCATGCCAGCCAAGCGCGAGGTTTCGAGCAGGCGGCGGTTGAGGCGATCCAGCTCCTCGGCGGCGGTTTTCTGGGCGGTGATATCCAGCATAATGCCGCGCATGGCCACGGCGCGGCCGTGTTCGACCAGCACTGAACCGCTCTCGTGAATCCACACCGCCCGGCCATCGGCGGCCAGCATGCGGTAATCGTAGCTGTAGGGCTGGAGGGCACTGGCAAAGGCGCGGCTGAGTTGGATGGCTTTGGTGGCATCGTCCGGATGCAGTTTTGCCTGCCAGAATTGTGGGGTGGTCAACCAGGTCTCCGAGGTATAACCCAGCAATCGCTCAACCTGCGGGCTGACGAAGGTGTAGCGAAACGTATCCGGCTCGCACTCCCAGACGATGCCTTCGATGGAATTGATGAGCGCCTCACCCTTGTGTTGCGCGAGGGTGATGGCTTCGTCCTGCTCCTGAATGCGGGCGAGCATCTGGTTGAAGGTCTGGGTCAGGATGCCCAGTTCCACGCTGGATTCCTCTTGGGCGCGCACGGAGTAGTCATTGTTGTCCGCCACGGTTTGCGCGGTCCTAGCTAGGCGTAAGACGGGATCCGAAATGAACCGTTGCAGCCAGTTCGAGAGTACCACGGCTACGCCAACGCCGACTACGACCACGATCAACAACATCCAACCGACCAGTTTTAGCAGGCCGGCGTAAACCGCCCGGTAGTCGCTCACCATGTTCAGCGTGGCCACCTGTTTCCCCTCCAGCATCACCGGCTTGATCATCAAGGCGTCCGCTTCGCGGAAAACGAAACGATCGGTGGTCTCGATCACCGGGGCGTCCGCGTGACGACCGTAGCAGGCGAAGATGCTGTTGTCGGGCAGGATGAGAATGGCGCTGACGATGTGCTCCTTGGATTGGAGTGAGTGGAGAATCTCATTGGCGGCCTTGGCATCGTTGAAAGCGACGGCGGCCGTGGATGTGGTGCCGATGATGTCCGCCACCGAACGGATGTCGCGGGCGAAATCCTCGCGAAACATCTTGATCTGGAACCCGAGCAGGGCGGCGCCGGATAGGAGCAGAACCACGAGACACGGCGTGAGCAGCAGCAGCGTCAGCTTACGCCCGATCGGTAGATCGCGGAGGTATTGAAGTGGTTTCATGATGATTTCAAGACCGCGCGGGCCACAGCGAGCAGTTTGGAGCTGACCTTGAGGTTGGCCGCCGCCGCCGCCTTGGCGTTGATGTCAAAGCGCACTGATTTGCCCACCACCACAAAGCCGATCGTGCCCCCTTGCCGTACGAAATTTTCTTGCTCGCTCACCGTCAGCACCGGCTGGCCGTCCAACCGCTTCAAGATATGGGCGGTCTGAGCGACCAAGGAACGACCCAGGAACAGTAAATGGCAGCCGTCATAGTCCTCGGCCACCTTGAAGTGGCGAATCTCAATGCGCCGCCTTTGGGCAGTCTGCCCTTTCACAATTTGCAGGAGGTTGTCGCCAAATGGGTCGTCGCCCACGATGCCAATGACAAAGGGAGTATTCGCATCTTGGAAGGCCTTGGTCGGCCATTCAACAAACTTGGCGAAGTTGAGGAGGAAGGCCGCCTTCTCTTCATACTCGGCAATCTGGCGCGCGGTTGAGTTGAAGGTGGCCAGCAGAAAAAGCAGGGCGAGGCACGCGGAGGTCCACGCCGCGGTCCCGGTTCGGAGTTCCACCTTCAGGCGACCCATTGCTTTCAGCAACCCGCACCGCATCAATGCGGAAATCAGTGTCCCACAGACAGCCAGCCATCGCCTGAATCCGGCGTTCCCGGTCAACCTTCTTCTGGGCTTGGTGCTGGTGCGAGTGGAAAGCATATCAGGATTCAGAGATCACCTTGAAGGCCGTCAGAGCCTTAAGGCGCAACCGCCCAAAATTAGGGTGCGACGATTCGGCTACCGATTGAAGCTGCACCCCGCCAGCCGCTGCGCGGTCATCAGAGCACGCGTGGTCTCCTAGCCAGATAGGCAGCAATCCAGAAATCAGCGCTGGGCACATTGCTGCGCTCGGAGCGGCATTTGACTGTCTAAAGGCCATACAGGACGTAATACTTCAGTGACCAAAACCTCTACACGGTTCCGCACATGAAGGCCGGGAGACAGCCAACACGCTAATTCAGTGCCAGTTACGCTCAGAGCTACTGATGTTAGTGGAGATGATCCAAAGCGTCATGACCCATTCATGGAGAGACTGATCATCGCCGCGTATCAAACCGGAAGACCCCAGAAAGGGCATCATGACCAGCACGGCTGATTCGATTCTTGCAAAAGTGAACCCGATCGGTTCGCTCGGATTGGTATCTCTCGAAAAGTAACATAGACGACCGGTTACAATTAGGAGCAACTTTTGAGACG
>JANOHH010000898.1:0-1451 GCA_031406395.1 Verrucomicrobiota bacterium
CGATCCGCGGGCGCTGGAAGCCGTGGATGAGAGCACCGCTGTGATTTATTTGATTCCGCTCCCCAACCGGACCGAGGTGCTGGTCGGTCTGACCTCGGGGCTCAAGTGCTTCACGGCGGAAGTGGGCGCGGAAGCACTCACGGCGGAGGTGCGGCAGTTCCGTCACAACCTTGAAACGCGCACCTCCTTCGCTTATCTGGCACAAGCCCAACAACTCTATGCTTGGCTCATCCGGCCGATCCGGAGTTTACTCACGGAACACCACATCAATACGCTGGTGTTCGTTCCGGATGGCGCGCTGCGGACCATTCCCTTCGCCAGCCTCCATGATGGCGAGCGCTTTCTCATTCAAGATTTGGCGGTGGCCGTGGCGCCCGGACTCTCGCTGGTAGAGCCACGGCCCATCGAACAGGCGAAAGCGCGCTTGCTGTTGAACGGACTTTCCAAGCCCGTGCAGGGCTTTGCGCCCTTGGACTTTGTGCCCGGGGAATTAAGCAGCATCGATCCGTCGGCTTCCAGCCCCACGCTGTTGAATGAGGGCTTCACCCTGAAGGAGCTCAAGCGCAAACTGAACGAGGAACAATACTCGATCGTTCACATCGCGTCGCACGGCCAATTTGATCGCGACGCGCGCAAGACTTTTGTCCTCACCTATGACAGCAAATTGAACCTGAACGATCTGGAGGCGCTGATCCGTCCCGGCCAGTATCGCGGCCGCCCGGTGGAATTGCTGGTGTTGAGCGCCTGCGAGACGGCGGCGGGGGATGACCGGGCCGCGCTGGGGTTGGCGGGGGTCGCGATCAAGGCCGGCGCGCGCAGCGCGCTGGCCAGTTTGTGGTTCGTGAACGACCAATCCACCTCCGCGTTGATTTCAGAAGTTTATAGCCAATTGCGCCAGTCGCCGCCGGTTTCCAAAGCCCGCGCCCTGCAAGCCGCTCAAATCAAACTCCTCACCGAGCGTCGCTATCGCCATCCGTGCTACTGGTCGCCGTACCTGATCATCGGGAATTGGCTTTGAGGGTATGAGTGCTGGTAAGTTCTCCCTTCAGGCATTGCGCAAAAGGAAGCTCTCCCCGCACACCGTCAGCCTTTTGATCGTGTTGCTGGTATTTCTATGCACGCTCTTCGTTCAACGCCAGGGATGGTTTCAATTCTTGGAATTCCAAACCTACGATTTCTTCATTCGTCACCAGCCGAAGGTGGCGGCCGGCCCCATCGTGCTGGTGGAAATGACCGAGGCCGACATCCACAGCGACTCTCTGGATTGGCCGATTTATGATGCCAAGCTGGCCGAGCTTTTGCGAGTTCTCGAAGCCGACCAGCCAACCGTCATCGGGCTGGACATCTGGCGGGACATTCCCGTGCCCAAGAGTGGCGTCGGGCTTCGGGAGTTCAATCAGGTATTGGAGAGACACACGAACATCGTGGCAATATTTACGCTCGGCGGCATC
>JANOHH010000945.1:0-1048 GCA_031406395.1 Verrucomicrobiota bacterium
GCCTGCTCTGGTTTGCGACGGAACGCGGCTTCACCCGCTACGATGGCATCGCCTGGTCCTCGCTGGATGAACGCGATGGGTTGCCCAACAACGTCGTAGGGCAGTTCGAAAAAGCGGAAGGCGGCGCGGTGTGGCTGGCCACGGACAATGGCCTCGTGAAGTTCCAACCGCGCAAGCTGGAGTTGAAGCCGCCGCGCGTGACTGTCCAGGCCGACCGGCTCTACGAAGCGCTCACCAATCTGCCGTCCATCACGGCTGGCCGTCTGGTCACGCTCAAGTTCTCCGCCATTGATTACCGCACCCGCCCCGAGAACCAGCAATTCCGCTGGATGCTCCTGCCGGGTGAGGTGGCCACCGTGCCGACAAAGACCGACGCGAAATGGAGCGAGCCTTCGCGGGAGGTGCAGTTCCCGTGGACCGCGGCGAGCGCCGGCGCGTGGACGTTTTTCGTTCAGGCGATTGATCGCGACCTGAATTACTCCGCGCCGGCGCGCGTGGTGTTGCAGATCGTGCCGCCGTGGTTTGCCAATGCCTTCATCATGGTGCCGTCGGGGGGCGTGTTGCTGGGGCTGGTGGGCTGGGCGTTTGTGGCTCGCTCAATGGTCGTCCGGCGCAAGCGTGAGGCAGAGCACTTGCGGGAGCAGTTGCTTGAAGAGGAACATCGCGCTCGCAAGGCATCCGAGCAGGCCCGGACGGAGATTGAGGCCAAAGTCACCGCACTCGCCGAGTCCAACCGGCAGCTCGACATGGCGCGCGAAGCGGCGGAAGAAGCGCGGACCGCCGCCGACGCGGCGAACCAGGCCAAGAGCAGTTTTCTGGCGAACATGTCGCACGAGTTGCGCACGCCGCTCAATGCCATCATCGGGTACAGCGAGATGTTGCAGGAGGAAGCCGAGGACCTCGGCCAGCAAGGGTTCATTCCCGACCTCCAGAAAGTCCACGGCGCGGGCAAACATCTGCTGGGTTTGATCAACGACGTGCTGGACCTCTCGACGCACCAAGTCAGGTGACCGACGCAACCAGCTCGCGCGTGTACGGATGCTGCGGC
>JANOHH010001033.1:0-4979 GCA_031406395.1 Verrucomicrobiota bacterium
ATGTTCATGATCCCGATGCCCCCGACGAACAGCGACAGCCCGGTGATGAACAGCCCGATGGCGCCAATCGTTCCCGCCACGCGATGAAACATTTCCACGAACTGGTCCTGTTGGTTGATGGAAAAGTCATCCGGTTGCCCCGGCGCGACGTGCCGGATGCGGCGCATGACGTGGCGCAATTCTTCCCGCGCCTCTTCCAGCTCAACCACATTCTTCACCTTGACCGCGATATCCAGGTCCGGGTTGTTCCAAATCCAGGTGGTGAATTGCGAGAGCGGAATAATCACGCGATTGTCGAGGCTGGACATGCCGAGCATGCTGCCCTGCGTTTCCAATACGCCCACGACTTCGAAGGTGCGCGGGCCGACGGTGATGCGGTTGCCCAAGGGTGACTCGCGCTGAAACAGGTTGGTCGCCACCTGGCTGCCGACGACGCAAACGGGCCGCCCCCCCTCGGCTTCGGCGGCGGTGAGAAACCGGCCCAAGGCCACCCCCACGCCGCTCGTTAGGAGATAGGCGTCGGTCGTGCCAATCACGTTCACGCTGTCCGACCGGCGATTCTTGAACTTGACCGACATGTTGTCCTCGGTGGACGGGGCTACGGCGAGCGCAAAGGGGGACTGCTTCTCCAGGGCGCGGAACTGGTCCAGCGAGATCGGGCGGCGTTTCATCGATTGCAACCATTCGGCATGGGAGCGGTTCAACCAGTTTTGGCGGCTCACATAAAGCACATCCGCGCCCAGCGTGGAAATACTTTGCATGAAGGACCGGTTCAACCCTTCGATCGCCGTGCCCATGAGCGTGACAGTGACAATACCGATGACGATGCCGAGGGTGGTGAGGGCAGCGCGCATCTTGTTCGCGCGAATCGCCGCGAACGAAATGCTGAAACCCTCCCGCAGCTCGGTGAGAAAATTCATGGCGCCGGACGGTCGAGGGCCGAGGGCCGAGGGTCGAGCGACGGAGGCGCTATCTGGCCCTCGACTTTCGACCCTGGCCCCTCGACGCGTTCGTCACTCGCAATCAACCCGTCACGAATGCGCAGAATCCGGCGGGCGTGGCGGGCGATTTCCTCCTCGTGCGTGACCACAATGATCGTGTTGCCTTGGCGCGCCAGGTCCTCGAAAAGCGCCATGATTTCTTTGCCGGTCTTGGAGTCAAGATTGCCGGTCGGTTCATCGGCCAGGAGGATTGAGGGTTTGTTCACCAGAGCCCGCGCCACGGCCACACGCTGGCGTTGCCCGCCGGAAAGCTCATTGGGCCGATGATGCACACGATCGGCCAAGCCGACCTTGGCCAGGGCGTCCAGCGCGGTTCGTTTGCGCTCGACCGAGCCCATGCCGCCGTAAATGAGCGGCAGTTCGACATTGTGGAGGGCGTTGGAGCGGGGCAGCAGATTGAAGGTTTGAAACACGAAACCGATTTCGCGGTTGCGGACTTCGGCGAGCTGGTTGTCGTCCATCTGGCTCACGTCCGTGCCGTTGAGTTCGTAGCGGCCGGAGGTGGGCGAGTCGAGGCAGCCGACCAGATTCATGAGGGTGGACTTGCCCGACCCGGACGGACCCATGATGGCCACGTATTCGCCGCGCTGGATTTCCACCGAGACTTCGCGCAGGGCGTGAACCGTTTCGGTCCCCATCTGGTAGCGGCGGGAAATTTTCTCGAGACGGATGAGGCTCATGATCGGAATGAAAAATGACGAACGCGCCCGGCGGCGTGCGGCATTCGGATTTGGCTCCGGCTCACTTCTTCTCCTTGTCCTCGCTCTTTTCGGGCGTGCCTTTGCGGATTTTCTTGCCGTCCTCCAACTCGCGATTCACGGCCTTGTAACCGCCGGAAACGATCTCCTGGCCTTCCTGCAAGCCGTCGGTGATCTCCCAGTAGTCACTGTCGCTGATGCCAATCTTCACCGGCGCCTGCTTTGCGTGATCACCTTCGACCACGAAAACCACTTCCGAAGGCTTTGGTGTGTCTTTGGACTTTTTGTCCCCTTTCGCCGCGTTCGTGTTGGCCGACGAAGCTGGGTTGGCCGCAGTGACGCTATTGGTAACCGCGGAAACCGGCGCGTTGGTTTTCGGCAGCCGGGTGGTAATGGCAGCGATTGGCACGGTCAGCACGTTCGTGGTGTAACGCGTTTCGATCTCAGTGCTCACCGACATGCCGGGGCGGAAGTTTTCTTTTTCCGTGATCCGGATCTTCACTTCGAACTTGGTGGCCTCCTGCGATTGGCTGGATTGGCCCAGGGTGGTGGAACTACGCGAGGAGTTTGCGATTTCCGTGACGGTGCCGGAAAACTTGCGGTCCTTGAACGCGTCCACTTCCAGGCGCGCCCGCTGTCCGGGTTGAATCAGGACCACGTCAATCTCACCGATGTCCACGCGCGCCTCCATGGCTTCGAGGTCGGCGATGGTCATGATTTCCGTGCCCATGTTGAAGGACGTGCCGAGGACGCGTTCGCCGAGTTGCGAGCGGAGCCGTGTCACCGTGCCGTCCATGGGCGATTGGATGGTGGTCTTGCTCAAATCATCCCGCGCCTTGTCGAGGCCGTATTTGGCCTGGTTGGCTTGGTGAACCGCATTGGTGTAGCGGAGCTTGGCCACATCAAAGACCGTTTTGAAGTCCAGCATCACTGAGTCGGATACGAGCTTGGTCCGGAACAACTCCTGATTGCGGTTGAATTCGGCTTCCGCTTTATCGAGTTCGGCCTGCGCGACCGTCTTGCCCCCGAGGGCGGACATGTAATTGGCTTCGGCGGAATTGCGGCTCGCCTCGTAATTGTCCGGTTTGATCTGGAGGAGCAAATCTCCCTTCTTCACATGGTCGCCTTCCTTGACAGGCAACGCCGTGATCTCACCGGCCACCTCCGGGCTAATAACGACCTGGACGACCGGTTGGATCTTGCCGTTGGCGACCACGAGTTCGGTCAGGCTGCGACGGGTGACCTTGTCCGTCTGCACCGTAATGACGACTTCGCGTTTCCTGAAAACCGCCGCCAGCGTGAGGGCAACGAGCCCAACGGCAATGACGGTGAAGATGATGAGCTTGCGACCTTTTTTGGGGTTGGCCATGTTAAATTATTTCACCGTATGGACGCAGTTGCCGGGCGGTTGTTCAAGCAAAATGGGCGCGACGTTCAACCGAACATCTTGCCCACGATCGCCGCCAGGCCAATCCCCAGCGATTGCAAGAGGATCCAGAAGCCAAACATCACAAACGCTCCGCGCAGAAACGGCACCCCAGCCAAACGGGCGAGCGCGCAGCCCAGCACCCCAGCCTGCCAGACTTGAAATACATCCAGCGCGGCCAGCATCAGGTGAAGGGGATTCTTTGCGTCGAAATCGCTCACCGCGAGCGCAAGACTTGGCGACGCGCCGGGATTGCTAAGGTTCACCTGCAACAAGAGCTTCACGATCATACCGAGGACGCCGATCATGCCCGCAATGCCCGCCGCTTCCATCGCTTTGCCATAGCGAAAGCGCGTTTGGAGCAGCCATCGACCCAGCAGCCACAAGACCGTCGCCCACCAGAAAACCCGTCCGATCCCGAAGAAAACCCCGACCACCCCGGCCCCGGCCTTCAGCAACGTCCCGCTGCCAAATTTCTCCATTATGGCCTGTTGCTGATCCGCCTGCTGGCGCGTCAGGCGACCAGCCGTCACCTGCTTTTCAATGGCCTGATCCTGTTGCTCCCGCACTTTTTGCTGGATGGCCGGCTGGGAGGCGACGATAACCATGGACGCTGCCATCACGACCGCGGTGAGCAACGCCGGCACCAGCCAGTTCCCGGTTGTCGGGCGAGTGGTCTTGATCTCCTCGAACACCTCGCTCGGAGCGGCGAAAACATTCATCAAACGTGCGGCCAGTGACGTGGCGGGCGCGTTGTCCGCGGGTAGCGGCGATGGGTCCATAAGCGGCGGCTGATCCATGAAAATGCGGGGAATGACTACCCCCCGTGGCGCCTTGAACTGGGCATGACTATCCGACAAGAATTCAAACAAAGATTCATGGGGTCTCCTTGTGGTTCGGGCTTGCTGTTTCCGGGCTGCTCATTCCGCTACCGATAAGGGGTAGCCCCAGTGTTTGCAAGGCTCTTCTTGCTACTCCCGGCAACGGATGGAATGCAATCCAATGCCAGAATGTGCGGGCGACCAAGGGCGGGGTGGAACTCCGCGGCGGCCAAAATCTGCGCCAAGTGTTTGGGCAAGCCCGTGGCCGTGTTTCAAGCGCTGGGATTGGCATCGCCTTCGCCACCATGCTTTAGCCGCGTCCGATTTTCCACGCTGGGCACCGCGCGCCACCTTTCCCTTTTTCAGAACGTTTGCTCATCGTTTCCATTACCGACCATTCAATCGCTGGCATTCGGTGAATGTTTTGCCGCCGTGCGTGTCAAACCCACATAAGCGCGTTATCCCCGCTGGGGAAAACCTTCCGGAGTGGACCGGAATGCTCTTTGAAGTTTTAACGATTACGGTGCGGAATCCCTAGTTCAGATCCGCACCAGACGTTCCATTGGAACCCACCTTGAACTAATCGCAATTCACCGGGTCTCTCCGCCATCCCCTGGCTGCTTGACCCGTTTTTGCTGTACGCGGTCACCCTGCCCCTCTTCCGCTTTCCGAATCTTAACTTTCACCGTCGTCCGCCCTCGGTTTTCGTCTGGCATTTTGCATTCCCTGCCTTGCCCCTCGGCTGCCGCCAAGGACCGATGCTCCTCAGAATCCTGAATCGCCTCAAAATCAGTGGCTGTCCGACATGGATTCGAACCATGAATAACGCCTCCAAAGGGCGCTGTGTTACCATTACACCATCGGACAAACCGATGTAACGCTAGCTGTCCCGGCGATTGCGCGCAAAGACAAATTTCCGCCGTGTCGTGTAGCAAACAAAGTTGGAAAAGAGTGTGCGAACAAAACTGGAACGGTTTTAGAACACCGGGCAATGGAGCAGGACGATGGGTTTGGCTGTGGGATTGGGAGCATG
>JANOHH010001073.1:0-2234 GCA_031406395.1 Verrucomicrobiota bacterium
CAGCCATGTCCGCGCGAATCACGGATCCGAAACTCGCGGACATGGCTGTCCGCGCTCCGGCCGGGTGGTGGTTCATGGTCCCGATGCGCGATTTCGAATTCGAGGAGGCTGCCCCTGAATCTCGTCGGCGCAATACTCGCCGCCTTCATCACCTGCGCCTCCGCGGGCGAACCCTTCGATGTGAAAAAGACCGACACCTTCCGTCGGATCAAGGCGCACCTCGACCGCGTGCCGGCGATTGACACGCACGATCACCTCAAGCCCTTCCCGATCCTGCAAGGCACGGTGCGCACGGAGCAGGGCGTTGGGATGACGCTCTATTCACTCTGGAGCAGCAGCTATTACACTTGGATTCAACCCATCTCCGACTGGCCGGCGAGCGGGCGGTTCGACGATTGGTGGCCCCAGGCCAGGAACAATTTCGCGAACGCCCACGCCACGAGCTTTTACCGTTATCAACTGCCCGCGTTCAAGGACCTGTATGGCGTGGACTTCGAAACGATCACGGATGCACATGCGCACGAATTGAACGGCCGCATCTTCACCAATTACCAAAGCGAAGCCTGGGTTTATGAAGTCGTCACCGAGCGCGCCAACATCGAACTGATGTTCAATGATCCGTATTGGGACCGGCTCACGCGCACGAATTACTACCCGTTCGGAGTCGCCGTGCTGAACGTGACCCGCCTGCTGCGCGGTTTTCACCCGTCGGAATACACCGACGAAGTGGACTCGCCCTTCCGCTACGCCCGGGAGGAAAAGCTGCCGACGGCGACCCTCGACGATTTTCTGGCCGTGATCGAGCACTGGCTCAAGGCCGGCAAGGCGGCGGGTGCGGTGTGTCTCAAGACCACGACGGCGTATGAGCGCACGCTGGCGTTTGACAAGGTGACGAGGGACCGCGCGGCCTTGGTCTATGGCCGTCCAAAGACAAAGCTCGCCGCCGGCGAGGTTAAAGAGTTCGAGGACTTCATCATGTGGCAACTCACCGAATTGAGTGCGAAACTCGAGCTGCCGTTTCAAATCCACACGGGCCACGCGCGCCTCCAGGGTTCCAACCCGATGAACCTGTTGAACCTGATTGAAGCCAATCCGCACACGAAGTTCATACTTTTCCACGGCGGTTATCCCTGGGTGGGCGAAACCGGCGCCATCATGCAGCGGCACGGCAAGAACGTGTGGATCGATTCCGTGTGGCTGCC
Source organism: Verrucomicrobiota bacterium (assembly GCA_031406395.1). Lineage (GTDB taxonomy): Bacteria > Verrucomicrobiota > Verrucomicrobiia > Limisphaerales > JADLHS01 > JADLHS01. The sequence goes on from JANOHH010001073.1 coordinate 1,203, forward strand.
GACGATCAGCTACACGATGGCCAAGCGCGCCTATCAAGAATGGCTGGAAGTCATGCCCAGCAACCATCTGATGTGGGGCGCCGACGCCCATCACGTCGAGGGCGTCTATGGCGCCACCGAATTCACGCGCCGCTGTCTGGCCGAGGCGCTCGCCGAGAAAGTTGAGCGCGGCGAACTGCGCGAAGCCGATGCGCTCCGCATCGGCCAGCAAGTCCTGCGCGACAACGCGCTCGAACTATTTCCGCAGTTGAAGGACCGGCTGTGGAAACACAAAGGGAAGTTGCATCCGCCGGCGAAATGACGCCAACCGGAATCCCCCGCCCCGCGTCCCGGCCATCGGGCGGGCTGACGCAGGTTCTGATTGAAGCAAAAGCTAATTTCCGATTCACTCCAAACGCATGACACAACGCTTCTTGCCTCTGGGGTTGCTGACCTTTGCGGTTCTCGGCGGATGCCTGCGGGGTAACTCTGCGACTTCGGCGCCGTGGTTTCAGCGCAGCCTCGTCGGTTTGGAGGTCGGGCCCACCGGCTCTCAGTTCGGTGGCGCGACCAACGACCCGGGCTTCGCGATCCGGTTTGACGGACGCCAGATTGCCCGCGCTAGCAAGGCTTGCGGCGCCGAATACCTCGTCATCTGGACGCGGGAAGGCGATTGGGCCTTCTACGACTCGAAACTCCAGCCCAAGCCGCCCGGTCTTGGGCAACGCGATGTGCTCCGCGAAGCCGTCGCGGAAGGCCGGAAACTCGGCCTGCCCATCATCGCGTACTGCCAGATTCAATATCCCGGTCACACCCTGCGCGAGCATCCCGACTGGTGCGCCGTAGACAAGGACGGCAAGGCCATCACCGGCCGCGTCTGTTATCGCTCCGGCTATCTCGATTACATGAAGACGATGGTCGAGGAGCAACTGGCCTACGGCATTGACGGCTTTCATCTCGACATGGTGGATCAGGGTTTTGGTGCGCCCTACGGCTGTTGGTGCGCGACGTGTCAGAAGGAATTCCAAGCGCAGCACGGCAAGCCGCTGCCCA
>JANOHH010001121.1:0-2452 GCA_031406395.1 Verrucomicrobiota bacterium
CTTGGGTCAGCTGCCGTGTTCGAGAACGTAGTCTCATAACTACCCGCCAAGGAGCCTTCCTCAGCTCCGCCCACGTTCTGCTTGTAAAGCTGAACTGCTGTGCCAATGATCGGCGCTATCGCAGCGTTGATTTGATTTTGACTGGTTTGGCTTCCTGTCCATTGCGGCAGGGTGGCCGTGGTGATGGTAATCGCCTGTGCTCCAAACGTCATTCCCGTGGCCAACGCCACGGTCATTGCAAGTCTTGTGAATTGTTTCATACGCATTTTTTCCTGGTTGTTATTATCGTTCTAAACTCGGCTATTCCCACCGACTGGTCAGTGGTTATCTCATTCTTAGCGGCATTCATGCCCGATACGGGTGACAACCCAGTTAAGTCTGATGTAAAGATATTCAAACTATTATATATAAGCTATTTGTGATTTAAAATATTTTATAATAAAATGTGATTCTCGCCGATCCAGCTTTGCCACATAGAAAATGACTGCAAGGTCCACCGACACATTCATCTACATTGGAGCCGACGATGATAATCTATTCAACTTTACTACAATGACTTGCACCGAGTTCACTCCCTGTAAATTCTGCCGATGTTTTTTCGTGCCTTTCCCTGAGAAAATGGGGAGTAATGGATGCGATGGCGCTCGGGTGGGATGGGAAGGTTTTCCCAACACCTGCAAATGAATTACCCCGATTTTGGTTTTCGCAGCCGCGAAACGCAGCCTCAAGTCCGTCACAAAGTGATTTCCTCAAACCTCGCCGCCGCCCGGTTCGCGAAGCGTGGTCCCGGTTACGAATACTTCGCAAGCGGATGGAAAGCTCTGCTACCGCAGACGGAACATCCAAACGCTTTGCCCGCCTCGGGGCGTCGTTCCGGTTAAGCTGCCTTGCTGACCGGCCCGGCTTTCAGGTACAACCCACCCATGCCGAGCCGGGAAAAACTCTCCGAATTCACCGCGTGGTGTCACAAGCACATCACCGGGGACGAAAAGGGCCAGGCGCAAATCTTTCTCGACCGCCTCTTCCAAGCCTTCGGCCAGCCCGGCTCGCTCGATGTCGGCGGGCAGCCGGAATTCCGCGTCCGCAAAGCTGATGAGGATGGCGGCGGTGTTTCCTTCGCGGATTACGTCTGGAAACCCGTCGTGCTCGTCGAGATGAAGAAACGCGGCGAGGACCTCCAGCGCCATTACCGTCAGGCTTACGATTACTGGACGCGCTTGGTGCCGGGCCGCCCGCGCTACGTCGTGCTCTGCAACTTCGACCAGTTCTGGGTCTATGACTTCGACACCCAGATGGACACGCCCAAGGACAAGGTGGCGCTCGCGGAACTGCCGGACAACTGGGGCGCGCTCGCGTTTCTCTGTCCGGGCAATCTCAAGCCCACCTTCGGCAACGATCACGTCGAAGTCACGCGCGAGGCGGCGGATCAACTCGCCGCCGTGTTTCGCCGGCTCGTCTCGCCACAACGCCAGCCGCCCGTGGACCGCGCCCTGGCGCAGAAGTTCGTGCTCCAGATGCTCGTGGCGCTCTTTGCCGAGGACATTGATCTGCTGCCCAAGTATTGCGTCGCCAATCTGCTGGAGGAATGTCACAGCCCCACGGACACCTACGATCTGCTCGGCGGCTTGTTCGCCGCCATGAACCAGCCCAAGGCCAACCGGGGCGGGCGCTTCAAGGACGTTCCCTATTTCAACGGCGGCCTGTTTGCCGAACCGGCGCGGCTCGAACTGTTCGACGGCGAACTCGTGGACCTGCGGAAAGCCGCCAAGTTCAACTGGTCCAAAGTGCAGGCCCGAAGTTTTCGGCACGCTGTTCCAACACTCGATGGACAAGACCGAACGCCACGCTTTCGGCGCGCACTTCACCCACCCGACCGACATCATGAAAATTGTCGGGCCGACCATCGTCGCGCCGTGGCGCGAACAGATTGAAGGCGCGAAGACCCTCAAGCGCCTGCGGGAACTCCTCCAGCGGATGCACCATTTCCGCGTGCTCGATCCCGCCTGCGGCTGCGGCAATTTCCTCTACGTCAGCTATCGGGAATTGAAACGGCTGGAAGCGCGCATTTTCGAGCGCATGGAGGCCGAGTTCAAAAGCGAAGCCGCGCCGGGCCAGATGCGGTTGAGCTTCCTGAGCGCGCAAAACTTCTACGGGCTCGACATCCTGCCCTTCGCGGTCGAGATCGCCAAAGTCACGATGATGATTGCGCGCAAGCTGGCGATTGACGAACTGCACATCACCGAACAACCGCTCCCGCTCGACAACCTCGACCAGAATTTCATCGCCGCCGATGCGCTGCTCACGCCCGAGGGTTTGCCCGCGCCATGGCCCAAAGCCGACGTCATCATTGGTAACCCGCCGTATTTAGGTTCGCGCTACCTTGCAAAAGAGCACGGCTACGAATACGTGCGCAAGGTTCACGCTCTGTTCCCCGACGTTCCGAAGATGGCTG
>JANOHH010001123.1:0-1430 GCA_031406395.1 Verrucomicrobiota bacterium
CCATGAAGACGCGCCGCGAAAAGATCGCGGCGCTGACGGCTTACGACTATCCCATGGCGAAGTTGCTAGATGAGTGTGGCGTGCCGCTGTTGCTGGTGGGCGATTCGCTGGGCATGGTCGTACTCGGCTATCCGAACACCACACTCGTTTCGATGGCCGACATGGAACACCACACTCGCGCCGCCGCCCGTGGGAATACGAACGCATTGCTCGGGGCGGATCTGCCCTTCCACGCCTACGAAACGCCCGAAGCCGCCGTGGCCAATGCGCAGCGACTCGTTGCCGCCGGCGCGGAATATGTCAAAGCCGAGGGCGGGCGGGAGATTCTCCCGCAAGTCCACGCCATCATCGCGGCGGGCATCCCGTTCATCGGTCATCTCGGCATGCTGCCACAGCACGTCCTGGAGGAAGGCGGCAAGTATCGCATCAAGGGCCGCGATGACGCGGGGCATGTCAAGTTACTGGACGATGCGGCTGCCCTGGCCACGGCGGGCGCTTTTGCGGTGGTGCTCGAATTGGTCACCCCGCCGGTCGCTCAGGAAATAACCGCCCGATTTCCGTTCGCCACCATTGGGATTGGCTCGGGGCCGGACTGCGATGGGCAGATTCTGGTCACGCCTGATCTGATTGGCACGTTTCCATGGTTTACCCCAACGTTCGCGCAGCCGAAACTCAACGCGGCGGAGCAAATGCAAACGGCAATTCATGCGTGGCGGAGAGCGATCTAGAATCCCACAACAATTACGGGGCGACGACCTCGCCGCCCCGTTGGACTCCAGCCACGACTGTTTCAATGTACCGCCGTCATCCCCACCCCCGTCGGCAGGTAGGGCGGCACGGGTCGTTGGGTCAGAGCTCGCTTCCGCATCTTCGTGAAGACGTAGAGATTGAAGAAATGCATCCCGCCCAGCACCAGCAGCACCAACCCGACTTTGTTACTCAAGGTTTCCACCGCTTCTTGGGCGCTGGCTGCCGCCACTCCGTACTTCAAGGCCAGTGTGACAAAGCCGATGTTGACGAGGTAAAACCCGACCACCAGCAGGTGGTTGACCGAATCCGCGAGCTTTTCGTTTCCGAGAAAGCTGTCCACGAGAAATATGCGGCCACTTTTGTGCAACGTGCGCGCCACCCATACAGTGAGGGCTACGCTAATGGCGAGGTAGGCGAGGTAGGTGCTGATGATCCAGTTCATATTATTCCTTTCTTGGTTTTTGATTATCCATTCCGTTATTTCCGTCTTTACAGAAATAACGTAACACACGGGATGTTTATCGCAAGAGCAGTTTTTCGGCGCCCAGAGCCATAACGAAAATAACCCCCACCCACGAAAAGGTTTTTGTCATAGTGCTTGAAAACCGCTATCCCATGGGCGTGAACCGACTTTCTCATGTCAATTCTCGGGGCGAAGCCAGCATGGTGGACGTGTCCGC
>JANOHH010001132.1:0-4196 GCA_031406395.1 Verrucomicrobiota bacterium
CTGCCAGGTGATCGAGGTCACCTGCGTCCAACCCGATCAGGCCTACACGGCCATCGTGCGCGGCGGTGAGGATTATGCCGTCACGCTGAATTACGCGGATCGGAATTGGGCGTGCGATTGCTCCTGCCCGATGCATTACGACTGCAAGCACACGGTCGCCGCCATGCTCGAAGTGCAGAAGCTTTGGGCGAAAGAGACCCCCGTCCCGCTCGTCGTACTGCCGGCGCCCGAGGCCAAACCCACCAGGAAAAAAACGCCGCGCCTTCCCAGTCCTTCGGTGCCGCAACCGCCAAGCTCCCCGCTGTACGATCGGTTGGTGGAACAACTCGGTCGCCCCCTGGATTACCCCGAAGCGGGCTTCATCCGCAAGCTGCAGACCCTGTACGCCAATTCCGGCTATCGCCAACTGACGGAAAATGATCTCAACCAGTTTTTCCCCCGTCATTTCGGTTACGGCTGGGTGGAACTGGATCTGTGGCCGAAGAAACCCAAGGACGACTACGAACTCTGGCTCTACCTGGCCGTGGAACTGCGCCGGCGCAAGATTGACCTGCCCGATTACATGGAGGCCATCACGGACATCACCTCACTGGAAGCCGGCATCAAGAAATGGGAGCGGCAAAAAGAGATCGCCCACTGGCAGGACTGGTTCGCGACCCATGAGCCGAGTGTGACGCCCACGGCGGACACGCTCGATCTGCGGCTGGCGTTTCTCGACGAGGAAGCCCGCCTGCAATGGCGCACCCAGCCCGCCGCCGCGTTTGCCGATTTGAAGCAGGCCCAGGCGAAACGCTTCGGCGAAAATGTCGAGCGCGGCACATTGACCATCGCGCCGGACGCGCTGCCGCTCTGGAGCGCGCTTTTCAAGCCCTGGAGCTACGAGAGCTGGTGGACCATCCGCTACAACTCGGAGGCCTCCCGCCTGCCGCTGAACCGGCTGATCCGGCTCGCGCTGCCGCCCGAACGCTTCGTGAATGGTCACGGCGAACCGCTCGCGCGCCCCGCCGAACCGCTCCGCCTCCAGCTAAATCCGCCGACCCAGAACGGGGAGGATTACGAACTCCGCCTCACCACAGCCGAGGGGGAGACGCCGCCACCCATTCGTTTCGTTCTGAGCGGACACCCCACGCTCTACATCACGGAGCACGCGATCTACGTGGGCCCGCCCAAAAACGCACTCGAACTTGACTCGCGCAAGAGCATCCCCGCGCCCGCGTTGGAAACCGCCGGGGGTATCCGGTTTTTGCACGCGCTGAATTTGCCGCTGCCCGAACATCTCGCCGAACGCACCAAGATCATTCCCGTCGTCGTCACCTTGACCTGCGAGCTGAAAGAAAATTATCCCGGCAGCAAATCGGAATCCATTATCCTGCGCCCCACCGCCCGGGCGGAAGGATTGGAGCCCGAAGAGTACGGTTTGCACGGTTGGCAGCTGCCGAATTTGGGGTGGAGTCGAATCAAGACTCCCAAGCCGGTGAAAGGGTTCATCCCGGTTCACGACCGCTCGGCGCAGGCGCATTTTCCCCGCGTGCTGGATGCGCTCGGCGTCAAGTGGGCCAACTACGGCGCCGGATGGACGCTCCGGCTGGCCAAGAAGACGCCCGAACTTTTCGTCGCGTGGCTGCAGAGTCTCCCGCCGGAAATCAATGTCGAACTCGACCGCGAACTCGCCACGCTCCGCGACGCGCCCATCAGCGGCACCGTGACTCTCGACGTGCAGGAAGCAGGCATTGACTGGTTCGATCTCAAAGTCGTTCTCAACGTGGCCGACCTTGCCCTTACGCCGGAGGAAACCAAACTCCTGCTCAACGCGCGTGGCGGTTATGTGCGTCTCGGCGCGAAGGGCTGGCGGCGCTTGCAGTTCAATCTCACGCCCGAGGATGACGAACAACTCGCCCGCCTCGGCCTGGCTCCGCGCGATTTCACCGCCGAACCCCAACGCTTCCACGCACTGCAACTCGCCGATGAGGCCGCGAAGAAATTCCTCGCCCCGGCGCGGGTTGAGCAAATTCATCGCCGAGTCGGCGAATTGAAAACCCGCGTCGCCCCGCCTTTGCCGGACCTGATCCACGCGGAACTGCGCCCGTATCAAATCGAGGGTTACCATTTCCTGGCCTACCTCACCACGAATCGCTTCGGTGGCGTGCTGGCCGACGACATGGGCTTGGGCAAAACCCTGCAAGCCCTGGCCTGGATCGCCTGGCTGCGCGCAGAGGCCAAGGGTAAAGCCCACCCCAGCCTCGTCGTCTGTCCCAAGTCCGTCACCGACAACTGGGTCAGCGAGTCGGCGCGGTTTTATCCCAGCCTCCGCGTCCGCCGCTGGAGTGGCGAAACCACGGACGCGCTCACGACCGCCCGGGCGGAAACCGACATCATCGTCGTCAATTACGCCCAACTCCGCTCCCTCTCGCCGGCCATCGCGAAGATTTCCTGGCAAGCCGTGATCCTCGACGAAGCGCAATACATCAAGAACCCCGACTCCCAAACCGCCCAAGCGGCGCGCGCGCTGAAAACCGATTATCGTCTCGCCCTCACCGGCACGCCCATTGAAAATCGCCTGCTCGATCTCTGGAGCATTTTCAGCTTTGCCATGCCCGGGGTGCTCGGCAACCGCGCTGAATTTCTCCGTCGCTTCAACGCGCAGGACGATCCGCTCGCCCGCCGCCGGCTGGCCGCCCGCGTCCGCCCGTTTCTGTTGCGCCGCACCAAAGGCCAGGTCGCCAAAGACCTGCCCGACCGCGTCGAGGAAGATTTGCTCTGCGAGATGGAAGGCGAACAACTCAAGCTCTACCAGGCCGAGTTCAAGCGCGCCCAAATTTTACTGCTCGGCGTCCAGACCAGCGCCCAACTGAACGAACAACGATTCAACGTCCTGACTTCGCTCCTGCGCCTGCGGCAGATTTGCTGTCACCCGGCGCTCGTGAACGAGAAGTTGCACGAAGTCGAGAGCGCCAAGGTCAACGCCCTGCTCGACCTGCTCGAACCCCTCATGGAGGAAGGCCACAAGGTGCTCGTTTTCTCGCAGTTCGTCACCATGCTTGACCTGTTGCGCGAGACCGTGAAGCAGCGCGAGTGGCCGCACTTCTATCTCGCGGGCAGCACCGAAAACCGGGGCGAGCTCGTGAAGGAATTCCAATCCGCGAAAGGCGAGGCGGTGTTCTTGATCTCGCTCAAGGCCGGCGGCTTCGGGCTCAACCTCACCGCCGCGTCCTACGTGGTGCTGTTCGATCCGTGGTGGAACCCGGCGGTGGAAAACCAGGCCATTGACCGCACGCATCGCATTGGCCAGACCAGCAAAGTGATGGCCTACCGCCTGTTAATGCGCGAGAGCATCGAGCAAAAAATCCGCGCGCTCCAAAAGCAAAAAGGCGACTTGATGGCCGATGTGCTCGGCGAAGAAAAGTTCGCGCAAAGCCTAACGCTCGACGATCTCCGCTTCCTGTTCGCCGATTGAAATCCCCTTGAACCTTAAGGTAGGGCGCGTCACTCCGTGCGCGCCGTCGGGTGGATTGAATGGGAAGCAGCGCGCAGGGGACTGACGCGCCCTACCTACGGCTTTCCTTATCCGAATGGTTTTGGTAGAAATGCCTCCCATGAACCTTCCCGTCCGCAAAAAACTGCCCCACGCGGTCCCACAGTGGGTGTCGGACACCAGTTGGTTTTTCATCACCATCAAATGCTTGCCCCCGGGAAAGAATCAGCTTTGCCGGGCCGACATCGGGACGGCCGTCATCGCAGCCCTGGCGCATAACCATGACAAACTTATCTGGCACTGTCGGCTCGCGTTGCTGATGCCGGATCATTTGCATGGGATCCTAGCCTTTCCGCAAGAACCAGGAATGAAGACCCTGGTGAAGAACTGGAAGAAGTTTGTCGCTGGCAAACACGGCGTGAACTGGCAGCGCGACTTTTTCGATCATCGTTTGCGAAACGATCAGGAGTTGCAGGAAAAGACCAGTTACATCCTGATGAATCCCGTCCGCAAAGAATTGTGCGAACGCGCGGAAGATTGGGTCTGGATATATCGCCCGAACAATCGCCCGCCGCCGCTGCTTGGGTAGGGCGCGTCAGACCCCTGCGCGCCGGCCTTTGCGGACGACCACCAACGGCGCGCACGGAGTGACGCGCCCTACCACCGTCCTCGGTTCCGGTGCGCGATTCGCGATTTTCTCCAAACTGTGGAATTTCTCCCTCAC
>JANOHH010001157.1:0-3626 GCA_031406395.1 Verrucomicrobiota bacterium
GTGGTCACCGAAGGAATCCTGAACAACGCCTGGTCGGGCGCAGAGTTGCACACCCTTCAAACCCAACTCGCCCAGATCAAGTTGACGCCCTTGGTGTCGGAGGCGTTTCGGATGGAATTTACTGCGTCGAGTTACAGTTGGGCGAACCATCGGAAGATGTGGAAGCTGCTTCGGGAACTTTGGAAACACAGTCATGACGGGTTCCATTTTGGGCAAAACTTATTCTTTCGATTCGCCCCGCAGGGTTGGTTTGATCAAAACCTCGTTGTTTACTCATCTTACATGAAACGGATGATCGAAACTTCCGACGCCGAGGGGCGATTTGTCCAGCCAGCCAAGACGGAGAACGCAGTGGCTGATTTGGACGAGATTGATCGGCTGCATTTCAAGCCGTTTACGATCCTTTCGGCGATAAATATCCCCAACTATTCCAAAGCGAGCCAGGTTGCCGCCCGGACCCAAACCAAAGCTGATCTGGCTTTGATCGTCATAGCGTTGGAAAAATATCGCGGCAACCACAGTCAATATCCCGAAACCCTGGACGTCCTCTTGCCGCAGTTCATCACCAAACTCCCGCACGACGTCATCAACGGCCAGCCGCTCAAATACCGCCGCACCGACGACGGCAGCTTCGTCCTCTACTCTGTCGGTTGGAATGAAAAGGACGACGGCGGCATTGTCGCCTCCAACCCAGACGGCAAAGGCGTGAACAGGAGAGAGGAAGGCAAGCCTGTGAATCTGACCGAAGGCGACTGGGTCTGGTGCTATCCGGCAAACTGAATCCGCTTCTCAGCCTTACTCTTTATCGTGATCTTACTCTTAATCTTAGTCCCGGTCGAAAGATTAAGAGTAAGATTACGATTAGGATTAAGATTGTTCTTCTCCCATTGAACCTTCGCTCGCTTCGCTCCCCCGACTGGCTGTCAATTCTGGGAGCAGTTGGATTTTTGGCTTTTGGCATCTGACTTCCGGCTTCGTTTTTCTGCGTCGCTCGGGCGTGTTTCTTAGCCAAGCTTCGGTCATGAAAGCCTCCCAGGATTCCATCGACGGAACTTTTGGACGTTGGCGCTCAAGGTTGGGGCGGTTCGCCTGCGCCAGCTTGGTCGTCGCCGCGCTACTGGCGCTGGCAGTGGTGATCGAGAATTGGCGTGGCCGCCGGGCGTGGGCGGAATGCAAGCGCGAAATCGCCGCCAAGGGCGAGGTGGTGGATTGGGCCGCGTACCCCCCCGCTCCCGTCCCCGATGCGGAGAACATTCTTAAAGCCCCGAAAATGGCGGAATGGTTCGGGGGCGGCCGCGGCACGAACGAACTGCTCACGCGTTTGAACAGCGTTCCCTTCGCGGAGTTCGTGAACCGGCGACGCTCCAACGCCGTAGCCGAAGTGTCGGTGGTGACCCCCATCGGTCCGGACAATCTAAAAAACGCCGACCTGGTGTTGTATTACAATTGTCAGGGGCTGTCCCTCGCTGACACCAATGAAACCGGGGCGAAATCTCTGGCGGCGCAGTCCCCGATTATTCCGCTGATCCAATTCCAGGACGTCCCTTTGTGCACTGCGATTGAAAATCTAGCGCGGCAGGAGGGCCTCAATTACATCCTGGATCCCAAGGTCGGCTTCGGCCAGCCGGACGAGAAAGGCCAGATTCGCACTCAGCCCAATATCACCTTCCGCTGGGAAAACCAGACCGCGCGCCGGGTGTTGTTTGCGCTCTTGGACCAATACGGTCTCCTTTGGATCGACGACGCACAGATTGGAATTGGGCGAATCACTCTCAAAGATCCCGCCGCTGGATCCGTACACGTCGAGCCTGAGGCGCACGCGCGTCTGCTGGCACTGACCCGCAACGTCATGCGTCCGCGCTTGGACGCGGTTCCCGAGCTGAGTGCGAAGGGCGCCCAGCTCTACACGTTTGTGGCCGGTGAACTCCCGGACCCCAAACCCATGCGGGTGGTGGTGCTGGCCGATTGTCAGCCGAACACCAACGCGGTAGCGGATTTCTTCCCCCGCGAACTTGGCCCCGGTTTCGACCGGTTGGGAAAAGGTTGGCGGGCCGAAAGCACCGGCAGCAATTCCTTTCGCGTTTTCCGGGATCGCGAACCCGCCTACGCCGCCGCCGACTACCTCGCCTGGAGTGGTCGGTTTCAACCTGAATTCGACCTCATTCGCGAAGCACTGAAGCGGCCCAGTGCGCGCCTGGCTATTGATTATGGAGGGCTGGACGCGATCCCGATGCGAAATTTCTCTTTCGTCCGGGTCGTCGCGCAAACCCTCGCCCAGCGGGCGCAATGTCATCTCCTGTTGGGACAACCCGCGAATGCCTTGCAGGAACTAGCCTTGATCAATGAATTGCGCCGGGTGCTTTCCGCGAAACCCGTGACGCTCGTCGCCGCGATGATTGACGTGGCCATCACCGGTCTCTATGTGGACACCCTTACCGATGGCTTGCGCTTGCAGGCTTGGCGCGAGGCGGAACGCGTCGCGCTCCAGCAGCAGCTTGAAGGCATCGACCTGCTGCCATCGGTCCAAGCTGGTTTTCGCTACGAACGGACAGCGATTTGCCAGAGGGTGCAGGTCATCAAGCCGGGCGAGTTTACTGAATATTTTGAAATGAGCTGGCCCGAAAAGCCCAGCCCAAGCTGGTGGCAGAAAAACACCGACCCGGTGTTCTTGCTGCTCAAGTTCGCCCCTCGCGGCTGGGTGCTGCAAAACGTGGCCGCCATTGCCCGGGCAGAACAACTCACGGTTGAAATTATCAATGCCAACCAACGCATCGTCGAACCAGCGAAAGCAGCGGTGGCCATGCGTGAAGTCGAGCGATTGAGCGATCATCCGGGCCCCTACACGGTTCTTGCCAGCCGTGCGGTGCCTATTTTTGTCGGCGCTGCTTCGTCCCTCGCACAGAACCAAACAAAGGCTGACCAGGCGCTCATCGCCTGCGCCCTTGAGCGTTATCGCCTCGCGCACAACCAATATCCCGAAACCCTCGACGCCCTCCTGCCGCAGTTCATCACCCAACTCCCGCACGACATCATCACCGGTTGGCCACTCCATTATCGCCGCACCGACGATGGCAGGTTTATACTCTATTCCGTCGGCTGGAACGAAAAGGACGATGGCGGCGCGGCTGCCTTCGCCGAGGATGGAAAGGCTGCCGATCCCAAGAATGGCGACTGGGTCTGGCGCTATCCGGCAAACTGAATCCGCTTTCTGGTCTTACTCTGGATCGTAATCTTAGTGTTAATCCCCTCGACCCTGAGGATTGCCACCAAAAGGTTGGCGATTTCCTTCGAATTAGTTTCGATCCCCGAATATTAGTGGTTTTGACTCGCCAATGGAGTTGAGCCAGAATGTAAGGGTTCAGTGGGGGAAGCCGACGTATCCCCGGGCGCTAACAAAGAATTGTCGGCGTTGAGTCTTGAACGTAAGCTATCGTAAATCGTCAAAAGCCTATGAACTCGGTCAAAATTGCAGGAATCGCGGTGGCAGTGGTGTTGGCGGTCGGCGCAGTGGCCCTGGTGCGCAATGCCAAAGCCGATGCCGTGAAAGAAGTTTCTACCTATCAACCCGAAACCATGAATGAATTCAAAAAGCCGGATCCGGCCCTCCTGAAAAAGAAATTGTCCGC
>JANOHH010001163.1:0-5674 GCA_031406395.1 Verrucomicrobiota bacterium
CAGATGTTTCTGCGCCACGAGCTCGAGTGGGTCCGGCGCGGCCCGAGCGCGCAGCGCAAGAAGGCAAAGAACCGCATCGAACGTTATTTCGAGTCCGCCGCGCAGGCCGGGCCGCCGCGCGAGGAGGAGGCGGATCTCATCATCCCGCCGCCGCCGCAACTCGGCAATCGCACGGTGGAGGTGAGCAATCTCGGCATGACCCTCGGTGGAAAGCGACTGTTCAGCGGGTTCAGTTACACCTTTGAGAATGGGCAGCGCATCGGGGTTTGCGGACGGAATGGACTTGGTAAAACCACGCTGCTGAAGGCCATCATCGGCCAGCTCCCGCCGACCGAAGGCACGGTGAAGATCGGTCAGCTCACGAAGTTCAACTACGTGGATCAAGGCCGCTTGCAATTGAATGAAGAGCGCACGGTGCTGGACGAAGCGGCTGACGGCACAGAGTTCGTCATCTGGGGCGATTCAAAAATCTCGGTGCGCTCGTATCTTAAACGTTTTCTGTTCGCGGATGATCGCATCACCACGCAGGTGAAGAAACTTAGCGGCGGCGAGCGCAGCCGGCTGTTGCTCGCCAAAATCCTGAAGTGCGGGGGCAACTTCCTCATTCTCGACGAGCCGACGAATGATCTCGACCTGCCGACGTTGCGCGTGCTGGAGGAAGCCTTGATCGCGTTTCCGGGAATGGTGCTGGTGGTCAGCCATGACCGCTATTTTCTGAATCGCGTCTGCACGAACATCCTTGCGTTCGAGGGTGACGGGAAGATTGCCCACAGCGTGGGGGATTACGATTATTACCTGGAGAAGAAACAGCGCGCGGAAGCAGCCGCGGCTCGTGAGAGCGCGGCCATTGTGGCGTTGAACAGGCCATCCGCACTCTCACGAGATGCGGCTACGAAGACGAACAAGGCCCGCAAGCTGTCCTTCAAAGAACAGCGCGAGCTGGAGGGCATCGAGGCTCAGATTCACGCCGTCGAAGCCGAAGTGGCGCGGATCGAGGGATTATTCGCTCAACCGGACTTTTTCCGCAAACACGCCACCCAAGTCAACCAACTGACGGCCGAACTGGACGCCGCAAAAGAAAAGGTTCCGCAGCTGTACGCGCGCTGGGAGGCGTTGGAGAAAATCAAGACGGCGGCGGAACTCGTCTGAACCACACGGCCGTTTGCGAACAATTTGACCATCCGTTCCACCATGCTTCACCGGCTTATTCAAATTGGTTTCTGCGGACTGCTAGGGTTGACTTTTGGTTGTGCCCATCGTGTCGGATCTTTGTCCTCCGACGGGCAGTTGATCTTTGACGGAAAGACGCTCAAGGGTTGGTCGGCGCCGGACATGAGTTATTTTACGGTGGAAGACGGGGCGATCACCGGCACGACCACTACGGCGCACAATCCGCCGCGGATCCAGTTCATTGTCTGGCAAGGGGGTGAAGTGCGCGATTTTGAACTGAAATTTGAATTCCGCATTTTTGGGGAGAAAGCCAACTCTGGCATGCAGTTTCGCAGCCAGGTTCGGGAGTTCGGCCTGGTGCACGGTTATCAGGCGGACATGGATGGAGCGGGGAAATATCTCGGCGGCATTTGGGATGAATACAGTCCTCGCAACTCCCTGGCGGCCCGCGGCGAAAGGGTTGTCATTGCCGCGAACGGTCAGCGCACCGTGGCGGCCTTGCCGGGTGCGGCGGATTTGCTCAAGGGACTGGATCTTCACGACTGGAACGAATATCAGATCACGGCTATCGGCCCGATGATCACCCTGCGCATCAATGGTCAGGTAGTTTCGGACTTGGCGGATCAGGAGGTCGGCAAGGCCGCGGCTGCCGGAGTCCTGGCCATGGCGATCATTCCCGGCGATCCCATGAAAGTGCAGTTTCGTAATCTGCGGCTGAAACGCCTTTGATGATTTAGGATCCGAGCGGCGAGACCAGTTGCCCAGACGCTCGACGGCATGCGCATTGTGGTTCCCTTGAACGACTTTCCATTTGCACTGGCCAGTCATACCTCGCACCTTGCCCAATATTCTTGATATGCGAATCCACCTGCCGTCCTCAATCGCGCCGTTCCTTCTATCAGCGTTCCTGTCGTTGATCGCCTGTTCGGTCTTCGGCGCGCCGCGCCACGTTTACCTTACCTGGCAAGGCGACACGAGCCGCACCATCACCGTCAATTATCAGACGCTCGAACCGACGGAAACCAGCACAGTCTATTACGACACCAAGCCCCGGAACGGGCGGCACGCCGATTACCGCTCCAGGGCGACCGGCAGCGCCCATCAGATTCCCGGCCTGGCCGACGGGCGGAAGATTCATTGGGTCGAGTTAAGCAAGCTCACACCGGGCAAGACGTATTATTTCATCGCGGGCGATCCGCAGCACGGATTCACCGCGGAACGCAAGTTTCGCACGGTGCCTTCGGGGGCGCAGAGTTTGCGGTTTGTGGTCGGGGGCGACATGGGCATCAGTTCCGATTGCGCCGATCTGCTCCAACAGTCCGCAAAGTTATCGCCCGCTTTCGGTGTGATCGGCGGGGACATCGCCTATGCCAATGACGCGCTGTCGAATTACACGAGGTGGGACGCCTGGTTGGATCATTGGGAAACCAACATGGTGACGCCCGCCGGTTACACCATCCCCATGGTGCTGGCCATCGGCAATCACGAGGTGCGGGGCGGCACGTCGGCGTACATGACCAATGCGCAGTTCTTTTTCCGTTACTTCGCGCAAGACCACGAGCGGAGCTACTGCGCCCGCACCTTTGGCCAGAACGTGGCGATGTACCTGCTCGACACCGGGCACATCAGCCCGCACGGCGGCGAACAAGCCGCCTGGCTGGACGCGCAACTCACGGCGCAGCGTAAAGTGCCGCACAAGTTTGCCGTGTATCATGTGCCCCTGTATCCCAGCGTTCGCGGGTATGACGGCGGTGGCTCGGCGGCAGGCCGGAAAGCCTGGTTGCCCATTTTTGATCAACACCACCTGACGGCGGCGTTCGAGCATCATGACCACGCTTTCAAGCGGACGCACTTGCTGCGCGAAAACAAATACGACCTGAGCGGCACCCTCTATCTGGGAGATGGCTGTTGGGGCATGCCGGCACGCAAAGTGGATCGGGAGCTTCATTGGTATGAAGTGAAGTCCGCCAGCCTGCAACATTTCTGGTGCGTGGATGTGAGTCGCAGCCAGGTGGAATACCGGGCGGTCAACAAAGCTGGCCAGATTTTCGACGTGTATCCACCGACGGCCAAGGGTGCTGATGCGGCAGCAAAAGTTCACGAATCGCTGACGCAATCCAAGCGGGCGACGCCCTGAGCGGCCCCTTCGCCGCCCGCACCTAAAGCGGAACGATGCCGTCGAAGAAAAATCCGATAAACGCCGAGAGGCAGAGGCCGCAGAGAAACGCAGAGCATGGTTTGGCTGAACGCGCACCGTGGGATAGAACGGTCCTTACCCTGCAGCGTGTCAGTGACGCCTGTCCACGGGCCAAGGGCAAGGTTTGGCGAAGCCGGTTCAATTTACTCTGCGCGTCTTTGCGTCCTCCGCGCCTCTGCGTTTGTCCCGCTCGTTCGCCCGGCAACTGCAGGATTCTGGCTGAAAACTTCCACCGCGTCGGTCGCCCTCCATCCACTCGGGCAGCCTCAAGCTGCCCCCGCGCCTGTTTCCGTTGCGCGCGAATCCTGCCAGGCCCGGAGTCGCGCCATGTCGCGACCCACCGTCCGCGAGGCGAGATACAACACCACCGCCAGGACGAGGCACAAGGCCGGGATCACCAGCATCGCGTCGTGAATCCCGACCGCTTTGAACGGCTCCGTCATCGCCCTCGCTCCGGCGGCGGTCATCGCCCGACGCGCGAAATAGTCACTCAACATTCCGGTCCCCAAAGGCCCCAGACTCCCGCCGAGTACGTACATGGCAAAGAAGTAGATGGCCATCGCTGTCCCACGCAACGCCGGTTCGACCACATCCTGGATTGCGGCATAAACCGACGAGTAATACACATACACACACGTCATCCCGGCCCCCATCAGCAAAACAAAGGGCACCACGGCGCCACCTGGCTGCTGCAGGGCCAGATAAACCAGCGGGGCCGCCAGCGCCATCGCCACCGCAGACAACATCAATCGTCCGTTGGTTCGCGCGCCGCCGAACCGGTCAGCCGCCCAACCGCCGGCCAGCAGGCCCACAGCGCCGGAAATGCCGAAGAGCAGCGAGGCCGCGAACGCCGCCGCTTTCAAGTCGAGCGCGTGATACCGGCCCAGGAACACCACCATAAAGGAAGACACGGCGTACATGTTGAAGTTGTGCAACGCGCCGGAAATGATGATCCAAAGCAGGGTTGGAATGCCCAGCACCACGAGGTAGGGCGATCCGGGTCGGTGCGCCGTGTCCACCCGGCCTTCACTGGCGCCGCGGCCCGGCTCCCGCATCCACAGCGCCAGGGCCGCGAGGATCAAGCCCGGCAGGCAGGCCACATAGAAAGCCGCCCGCCAGCCGTGCGCAGACGCCACCAGTCCGCTGATGAGGAAGCTCAGAAACATCCCGACCGGCAGACCGAGCATGAAGATGGACAAGGCCCGGGCCCGCTGCTTGGGCGGGTAGAGATCGCCGATGAGCGAATTGGCCGCCGGTGCGCAACTCGCCTCGCCCACGCCCACGCCCAACCGCGCGACGAACAGGATCCAGAAATTTTGCGCCAGCCCGGACGCCGCCGTCAGCAGACTCCAAGCGGCGCAGCCCGCACTGAGCAGCCACTTGCGGGGCCGCGTATCGGCCAGGCGGCCAAACGGCACGCCCACGAAGGCATACAAGAGCGTGAACGCCGTCCCGAGTAGCCCGAGGGACGAATCGCTCAGCCCCCACTCTTTGCGGATCGGTTCGGCGACGACCGCCAGAATCTGGCGGTCGTAGAAATTCATTGTATTGATGCCGAACAGCACCCAAAGGGCAAATGCTCGCGTGCGCGTTTCGTTAGTCATGTGATTGAGCGGCGCGATGTTGCGGCGGGCAATCGCCGGAGTCAAGGTTGCGACCCGCGACAGGCTGCGGCCCGCGCGCGGGGGCAAAGGGGCATCAGCATCCAGCACCTCGGCCACCGTCCCTGTCCCCGGAATGTCCGCACCCAACGCGACCCGAGAACTGAGTCCATGTGTGGTACAACCGGCGCAGTTGCATCGAGTGCGGCGGGCTAGTTCTTCCGCAGTCGGAAGAATTGGTTTGTGCCCGACCGCGGCACGGTAACCGACACGGTCAGGCCATTCGTCGCTGGAGGTTCAACCACATCCAACCACTCAGCGAAAGTTCCCGAAACTTGCAGAACGAACGGAGCGGCGGGCGCAGCCCATGACAACTTGATGGCTTGATCCAAAAGGGTCGCGTTCAGGACCGGCAGCCCGCTGACGCCAACGGCACCATTCTCGTAGGCCGTGGACAGGGTGTTGGCTCCCGGGTCCGAAACCTCACGCACCACTGGCGCATCATTTAGCGCCAACGGAGTGGCCCCGGAGGTTGTCGGCGCGATTTGAAAATCGATCAGCACCAATTCCCGGGTGCCACTCACCAACGTGCTCCCAAAAGGCAGACTCAACACCAACCCCAATCGGCCGGCGGCCGCTTCGTTGGTATTCACATTGAGGGTCGAGCTCGCGGCGTGTGCCCCCAAGCGGGCCGACAGGAATCGCA
>JANOHH010000379.1:0-3916 GCA_031406395.1 Verrucomicrobiota bacterium
TGGCTGAAGCAATTCCCGCTGGGGGAGGTAGCGTTGCAAACTTGCTGACCGGCCTCAGAGCGAACAACTCGTGGCGAGGTTCTGCCCATACCGATAACCAAGGAAAACGAAACAAACAACTCGAACGGACGCTTAGGAAAGCTATGAGTGCGATCTAATCACAACGCGGATAATCTTGTAAAGAAGTATTTCTATAAAATTTTCCTTGTTCCAACGCCCTCGTGATTGTGCCGGCGCGCTTCCCGGAAAGGCGTTTCCCAAACCGAAGTCGGGTTGCACTCCGACAGGTTCTTTGGTTTCAGGATTGAATAATCACGGGAATCTGATTGGCAATGGCAATGAAAAAGAATCGCCCCGGTCGAGTCGAGATTATGAATCGCTGGCTCGCCCTAATCGTGTTCGCGGTGGGCGCGGCGTTGGGGAGTGGGTGCCGCGCCGCGCCGGTCACTTCGGCTCAACCGGTGGCTCTTCGGGCTTGGGCTCTTCCTTCTTCTCGACGAGCAATTGGTTCCGCTCTTTCAACATCGTATCCACAGTCCAACCCGAGACCAGATAGGTCCACGGCTCAAAGGCTTTTTCCAGCGCCAGTTTCTCATCGAGTTTCTTTTGCTGGTCGGCGAACTCTTTATCAAGCTTCGTCTTGTCTTCGGGCTTCTCGTCCTTCCCCGCGGTCCGTTCCTTGGGCAACGTCGCGGCTACGGTCAGGGTCAGGAAGTAATTCTCGTTCGTCTTCGCGCCGACTTTGATGTTGTAGCTGAAGCCTTCAAAGGTTTCGATCGCGATCGCGGTGGGCTGATTGAGGCCGGTCTGCTCCGCCGTCGCGCCCACGGCGACATCGTCGAAGCTCGCGGAGGCAAAAGGATTTCCGACGCCGCTGGCTTTGTTGGGATCGAGTTCTTCGCCCGGTTTTGTCTCGGCAAACTTCAGAGTTCCGCCTTCGGTCTCGCGCACGAGCTGCCATGAGTTCGTTCCCTGCGGAAACGTAACTGCAATCGACCGCGCTTTTTCCACCTTGAAAAATTCCTTGTTCAGCCAGGGGCCGGCATTTGGCTCCAAGTTCGCCAGGGGGTCGGAAATCAAGGCCACCCGGTCGGGAGCGCCGCCCGCCATCACATAGCGTCCGTCCGGGAATCCGCCGTCGCCCCCATCCTCCATGGGTGGCCGTTGCCCGCCGCTCTTCATGTGCTTCTTGCCGAGCGACAAGGTCTTGATCGCCTTGCCGCCCGCATCGCGGAATTCCACGGTTGTCGGCGGGTTGGCGCCGTTGGGGGCAAGTTCGAGTCGTGGCAACTGCGACGCTCCGACGGTTTCGGTCTGCACGACTTTCAAGTCCTTCAGCTTGAGCAACAGACCGCTGATTTCCGCAAAGTTCGCAGCATAATCACCCCGTTGCACGACGCGCCAGAGATCATTCTTTTTCACGAGCGCCAGTTCGTTGGTGCCACGCTTGATGGCAATCTGCGCCACGTCATTCACGGCGAAGTCCCCCAGCAACTTCTTTCCAATGGTTGCTCCGCCGCCACCCCACGAGGAGGTTTGGTTGCGCAACTGCTTGAGCCCCCACGCGCCGAGGACGAGCACCATCACCAACAAGAAGATAAATTGTTTCCGATTCATTTGGCTGCCGTAAGTTTGCGTTTATAGACCGCCAGCAGGATGCCACAGGCGGTTACCGCCAGCGGCATGGCAAAGATGTTCCACCATTTAACCCGGGTCTCGAGCTGGTCGACTTCGCGACGTAAATCCTTCTGCGTCTTTTTCAAAACCGCCCGCGCTTCCGCTTCCTTTTTTTGGAATTTTTCCAACTCGGCTTGCTGCTCGGGTGACAGGATGAACCGTTGATTCTTGTCCTTGTTCTGCTGCAGTTCATTCAGGCGCTGCTGCGTTTCGGCGAGGCTGGCTTGCAACTCCTGAACTTTGCCACGGAACCGGGCGTCCGCCTGCGCTTCCATCTTTTTCACCCGGGTGAACGGCCGGTTCATGGTCGCACGACTGCGGACACCGATGAGGTTGCTGTCCCCGGCCAATTGCTCGACAGCATTTTGGGCAAAGTTCAGATTTCCGTTCAGCGACCGGCGCATATTGCCAAAGGGTGTTGGGGTATCTTGGATCGAAAAGCTGTCGTGAATCATGTCCGCATCGCCGACCAGGATGACGGTGGCGTCGGTCTTGCCTTCCTTGAGGGCATCGTCCGCCTTTACGGTTTCCGGCTTGGGTTCGCCATCCTTCTTGTCTTCCGTTTTCTTGTCCGCGGGTTTGCCATCGGGAAAAGCGGTTTTGAATTTTCCCGTCAGGCGGATAGCCAAGGCGTATTCGGTGCCGGAACCTTTAAAGTCCTTGAGGGCACTTTCCGGCGAGAGATTTGCCATCATTCCATCCACCAACTTGGAATCGGCCGTACTCCGCAAGAGCACCGTCTCCTTCAGCCCAGCGGCGGGCGTGCCCGAAAATACGCCGCCGGCAAAATACCAAACGTTGTCAATCTGGCTGGTGACAACGTCGTTCGTGTCGATGCCTTCGGCCGTGATGGAAAGCCAGGTGGGTTGCTGCGAAGGCTGGCCATTGCGTCCGCCAACTTCCATCTGGAAATTCACGTCCGCCACTACTTTGGTGTTTTCAAAATTCACCCCCCACGCCTTCAGCAATTTATCGAGGCTGGAGCCACCACCGCCCATCTGGGCCATCATCGGATTCTGCTGGTTGCGGCTTTCCATCAGGGAATTGGCATCCAGGAACGCCACAAGTTTGCCGCCGCCCAGGACAAATTGGTCAATCGCAAACTGCGTCGCGTCCGTGATGTCCTTCGGATGAATGACAATCAGCACCTTGATCTCCGGGTCAATTTTGTCGGCGCTCATTTCGACGCGTTTGACGGTGAAGTCATTTTGCAGCTCCGTGATTACGGCCCAAGCCGGCTGCCCGCGCTGCCCCATCTGCATCATCATTGGGTTTGACGGCATGCCGAACACCGGCAAGGAACTCATGACGCCTACGACCGGCTTCTCCGAGCTCTCAACGCGCGTGATGGCACGCGACAGATCGTATTCGAGCAAACGCTCGCGGTTGGGTTGGAGGAAGGGGATGGACTGCTTCGCGTCCAACAGGTTCACGGCCAGACCGAGGTAGAACTTCTCTCCGCTTTGCAGCGGCAAACCTTCCACGCCGTCCAGCCGCGCCGAATCCTCGGCGTCCGAGTCCGGCTGTGGGTCATACTTCTCGATGATGATTTTGCCTTTGCCGGCCTGTTTGTATTCGCCGAGGAGGTCTTCCACCTTTCGGGCGTAGCTTTTGAGGAAAACCGTCTCCGGGGACGCAGTCGCGCCTTGCGAGCAGTAGAAGCGAATTTTCACCGTCGTATCCAGCCCCGCCAGAATCTTGCGGGTGCCGTCCGACAGCGTGTAGGCATTTTCTTTCGTCAAGACCGCGCGCTGGCGCATGCCGCTGGTGATGACGTTGACGGCGACAAGAATCAAAGCCATGGCAACCACGCCACCGACTGAGTAGAGAAATGTTTCGAGAGATTTTTTTTGCATCGCAATTTCTTTCTACCCCGCGCGATGCCCGCGCAGAATGACGCTCGTGGAGAAGAGCGAGAAGCCGATGAGCGAGAGGAAAAACACCACGTCGCGCGAATCGAGCACGCCCTTTTGGAAACCTTCAAAGTGAGTAATGACGCTGAATGAGGTAACCACGTCCACCAGCCAGGGGCTGGCCCAGCCTTCGAGAAAGCGAACTACTGGGGGAAAGCCCGCGAGAATCAAGAAGAGGCAAACCACCACCGAAACGATGAAACTCACGACTTGTGTGCGGGTCATGGCGGACGTGATGCAACTGATGGCGAGATATGCGCCAGCCATGAGCCAACTGCCGATGTAGCCAGTGAGAATGACGCCATTGTCGGGGCTGCCGAGATAGT
>JANOHH010001181.1:0-1628 GCA_031406395.1 Verrucomicrobiota bacterium
GCTCTGGCGGCTTGGGTTGGCTGCCTTTCCACTTGCGGCGGCGCAGACTTGCTTGATACGATGCCGCTGCATTTATGGCTGCCATCGGGCGATTTCAGCAAGGCGACGACATCTTCCACGCCAAGGTTGTGGATGGCGAATTGTTTCGGTTGCACGGCGATGTTTTTGGCTCCCCCTCGTTCGACAAGAAATCCATGCCGCGGAAGGGAGTTCGGATTCTCACGCCGGTGACTCCATCCAAAATCATCGCGGTGGGCCTGAACTACGCCGATCACGCCCGCGAGCAGAACAAAGCCCTGCCCAAAGAGCCGCTGATCTGGATCAAGGCCACCACGTCACTGATTCCCGACGGTGCGAAGATTGAGGTGCCCTATCCTGCGCATCGGACGGATTTCGAGGCGGAATTGGCCATCGTCATCGGGCGTAAGATTCGCAATGTCACGGCGGCGGCGGCGGCGCGCTATATCTTCGGTTTCACGGCGTCCCAGGACATCAGCGATCGCACCATCCAAAATTCCGAGAGCCAGTGGTGCCGGGCAAAATCCTTCGACACCTTTACGCCTTTGGGGCCGTATGTGGAAACGAAAATCGACCCAACCGATTTGACCATCCAGCTATTCCAGAATGGCCAGCTCCGGCAGAACTCCCACACGCGGCAGATGATCTTCAATTGTTTCGATCTGGTTAGTTTTATC
This sequence comes from Verrucomicrobiota bacterium, assembly GCA_031406395.1. Taxonomy (GTDB): domain Bacteria; phylum Verrucomicrobiota; class Verrucomicrobiia; order Limisphaerales; family JADLHS01; genus JADLHS01. The sequence continues at coordinate 696 of JANOHH010001181.1, forward strand.
TCTGCGAACATCACCTTGCTGCCGGGCGATGTGATTCTCACCGGCACGCCGGCAGGTGTCGGGCCCATCCAATCGGGTGACCGCCTTGAAGTACGTATTTCCGGACTCGCGCCGCTGAACAACACGGTGAAGTGACGCGGGGTAAAGTTCCAAGAGATTTCTGAACACGCGTAGGCGGCTGAGCATGATTTCCGTTGTTGAGCAAAATAACTTCGTCCCCTGTTCACTTTTTGATTAGTCTCCCACCCAATGAAATGGACTAAAACTTTGATTCCGACGCTGCGCGAAGCCCCCGCGGATGCGGAAATTCTTTCGCACAAACTGCTACTGCGCGCCGGCCTTATCCGAAAACTCGCAGGCGGCGTTTATACTTTTCTGCCGCTTGGCCTCCGCGCGTTGCGCAAGGTGGAGCAGATCATCCGCGAAGAAATGAATCATGCCGGGGCCGTCGAAGTGCTCATGCCTTCGTTGCAGCCGGCGGAACTCTGGCAGCAGACCGGTCGCTACGAAACCGCGCGCGCTGTGCTGTTCCGCCTGAAGGACAACGGCGGCCGCGAATGGGTGCTGAGCGCGACGGCGGAAGAAGTCATCACGACGATGGTGGCGAACGAAATCAATTCCTATCGCCAGTTGCCGAAGAACTTTTATCAAGTCAGCGGCAAGTTCCGCGATGAGATCCGCCCGCGCTTCGGCTTGATGCGAGCCAAGGAATTCGTCATGAAGGACGCGTATTCCTTCGACACTACGGACGACGGCGCGATGGCGAGTTATCAGAAAATGTACGACGCCTACAAACGGATTTTTGACCGTTGCGGGGTTCAGAATTTTCCCGTCGAGGCGGATACTGGCGTCATCGGTGGCAGCCATTCGCATGAATTTATGGTGCCCGCGGACACGGGAGAGAACGACGTGGTGTTCTGTGAAGCGTGCGGT
>JANOHH010001199.1:0-2337 GCA_031406395.1 Verrucomicrobiota bacterium
CAACAACCGCACGGATGACATCCGGGACCGCGGCGAGGTGAGCATCGGCATGGTGCGCGGCCAGTTGGTGATCCCGCCCGCGCTCAAAGACCGGCTGGTGGTCGTCAATGGCCAGGTGATCGAATACGGCGAACCCGACGCGCTCTACCTCAACGACGGCCAGGGACATTTCACGCCGGTTTCCTGGACGAATGGCGCATTTCTCGACGAGGACGGAAAACCGCTGACCAGCGCACCGCTGGACTGGGGCCTCACGGCCACCTTCCGTGATTTCAATGGTGATGGCTGGCCCGACCTGTACGTTTGCAATGACTACTGGTCCCCCGACCGCATCTGGATCAACGACGGCCAGGGACGTTTTCGCGCCCTCGCCAAGCTGGCCCTGCGCCACACCAGCGCCAGCTCCATGGGAGTGGATTTCGCGGACCTGAACCGCTCGGGCGCCATGGACTTCCTCGTCGTGGATATGTTGAGCCGCGATCTCCCGTTGCGCAAGCGGCAGATGCTGGCGCAAAAACCCACCAGCGGCATGATCGGAGCAGTGGACGACCGACCCCAAATCATGCGGAACACGTTGATGCAAAATCGCGGGGACGGAACCTTCGCGGACATCGCCGATCTAGCCGGCTTGTCCGCCTCCGAATGGGCGTGGCAGCCGGTGTTTCTGGATGTGGATCTGGATGGTTACGAGGACGTGCTTATCACCACGGGTCACTTCAAGGATGTGCAGGACCTGGATGCCACTGCAACGATTCGTTCCCAGCCGCACCCGCGCCCCAAGGGCAGCGGGATGATCGAGTACCAGGGAAAAATGATGACCGCCCGCGATGCGTTCATCACCGAGAAGATTCTGAACGCGCATTACTATCCCCGGCTCGACTCACCGATTGTGGCGTTTCAAAACCACGGGCAGTATCGCTTCACGGAAACCACCCGCGAATGGGGCTTGAACACGCCAGGCGTCCATCACGGGATCGCGGTCGCGGACTTCGATGGCGATGGCGACCAGGACGTGGCAGTCAATAATCTCGCCGCCGCCGCGGGCTTTTATCGCAACACGACGAGCGCACCGCGCGTGGCAGTGCGGTTGAAGGGTCTCAACCCGAACGGGCAAGGCATCGGCGCCAAAATCCGGATGCTGGGCGGCACGGTGCCAATGCAGAGCCAGGAGGTGGTCAGCGGCGGTCGGTACATGTCCGGCTCCGACCCGATGTTGGTCTTCGCGGCGGGAAAAGCCGCCGGCGACATGAGCCTCGAGGTTACCTGGCGCAGCGGGCGAGTCAGCCGGGTGAACGGCGTGGTCGCCAATCGGATTTACGAAATTGACGAGACGGGAGCGGGCCCGGCCACGCGGACCACGCCGGCGGAAGTTACCCCAATCTTCAAGGACGTCAGCGCGGTCCTCGGCCACACCCATTTTGAGCCAAACTTCGATGACTACGCCCGCCAGGCGCTGCTGCCCTTCAAACTGAGCCAGCTCGGACCGGGGGTGGCGTGGTACGATCTCGACGGCGATGGCCACGACGATTTGATCCTCGGCAGCGGCCGCGGTGGGTCACCGGCTTTTTTTCGCGGCGACGGCCAGGGCGGTTTTGCAAAAATGGAGCCGCCCGCCGGCCCGGTGCTCCCGGACGACACGACGGGCATTGTGGGCTGGACGCCGGCGCCCGGCCAGCGGGCACTGCTCATCGGTGTAGCTAGCTACGAAGCGACGAATCACGCCGCCGTGATCCAAATTGAGGCGGCCAACGGCGCGCTGAAATCGGGGCCGAGTCTGCCAGAAACCCATGCCAGTACCGGCCCGCTCGCCGTGGCGGACATGGATGGCGATGGGGCGCTCGATTTATTCGTCGGCGGGCGGGTCGTCCCCGGACGTTATCCCGAAGCCGCGTCCTCGCGAATTTTTCGCCACGACGGAAAGCAATTGCAGCTCGACGCGGAAAACTCCCACGCGCTTGAAAATGTGGGGCTGGTCAGTGGCGCGGCCTGGAGCGATCTGGACGGCGACGGTTGGCCGGAGCTGCTGCTCGCCTGCCAGTGGGGGCCGGTGCGCGTCTTCAAGAATTCAGCGGGCCGGTTCAAAGAAATCACGGCCGCATTGGGTTTGGACCAATACCTCGGCTGGTGGAACAGCGTGACGACCGGGGATCTGGATGGGGACGGCAAGTTGGACATCCTCGCGGGGAACTGGGGCTTGAACACCCTCTGGTCGGCGACGCCCGCGCGGCCGACCCGGATTTATTACGGCGATCTGGGCGGGCAGGAGAGCGTGGATCTGATCGAAGCCGAGACGGATCCGGCGACCGGGGCCATCGTCCCGGTGCGGCCGTTGACTTC
>JANOHH010001254.1:0-8537 GCA_031406395.1 Verrucomicrobiota bacterium
CCGTCAATCAGCTCCAAACGGCCGTTGCCTTCCCGGGCCAGGACGCGCCGCTCACCGGTGGCCGGCCCGAGCACCGGGATTTTTTCGCTCATCAACATGCCCAGCGCCACGGACAGGAAACGTGTCAAATGCGACGACGCCACCGCCTCAATTTTGTCGCCAGCGCCCGGCTTAAGTTTCCAGCGCGCGGCCGGCCAGGCCGCTTCGAACTGCGGATTCACGATTTCGACCAAGACATCGGTCTTGCCTTCGCGATAGCTGATGCGCAAGGGGAGCAAATCGCTTTCCCGCACCGCGAATTGAATCGTGGCCTTCGGCACGTTGAAGGCATCGACCGCCTCCGGGGTGGGCGTCGCTTGGAAAACGCGGCACGGCACGCCGCCGACCGTTTCGTTGGGCAGGGCTTCGGTCCGCAGCAACACCGGCAGCATGACGAGCTGGTCGGAGCCGACCGGCAGTTTGATCGGGCCCAACGGCGCCGAATCTTTCCGCTCCGGGGCGGCGGTGAACTGCGCCACGTCCGGCGAGCCGACGATCCCGAATTGCTTGGCGGGAACGTGCACCCAGAGTTCCTGCTGATCCCGGCCCGCCACGATATCCTGGCCGTCCCATTTGGTGGCGAGGCGCAACCGATCCGGCGCTTGGAAGGCAAGGGTCACTTCGCGGCCCATAAACTCCGAGGGCAAGCCATCGGCTTTCAGGATTTTCAATGTGGCCGTGAACGTGCGGGAGGTTGGGCTATTCGGGGCCTCAAAGACTTGAGCGACCCGCGTCAAGGCACCGGTCAGCAGCTTGGCTGGCGAATTGGTATCCGGTTGTTGGGCGGGCGACCGGCACGGCAGGGTCAGGGCAAGTATCAGGCAGAGGGTGAGACAAAGGTTTTTCATATCAGTTATTGGCGGGGAAAATGAAGGATTTTGGATCGTTTGTCACGAACAGACCACCCAGAATCCACTTATTCCCTTGACGATCCAGGTGAGCGGATACATAATGCGCGCGAACACAAGCCCGTCAGTCAGAAGCGCATGATCGTTTCCGCAAACAAAGTTCTCGTACGTCTTGGACATCCGTGGCCCTCGCGGTTAGGCAGATGGGCGGCAGATCAGTCGCCGCCTGCCTTCTCTCTGACAGACAAACCAAACCCGCCGTCGAAAGCGGCAAAACCAAAGGAAAATCCATGAAAAATCGGTTCGTATGGGGCAGCGCCGTTGCCTTGGCAGTCACCCTCACTTCGCAAATGCAAACCAAGGCAACCAACTTCACCAATATCAATGAGGTTGTCATCACCAACGGCGTGATCTTTGTCACCACCCGCTCCGGCTCAGACGGCTGGTTCCGCACGCAGAGTTCCAGCACGGTTTGGGATGCCGATGACCCCCGGGGACCAGGTTTCTACTCGCCCGGGGATGTGAAGATGTGCGAGACACTTATGGATCACGGCTATACCACTCGCGTGCTGCCGGAGAAAGCGCTCTCTCTCCGGAACAATGGGTCTGCCAGTCAGACCGTTTATTGGGACGGCGCCACCCCAACCGATCCGGTCGGCTACTACTACGCTGGCGGTATCCCGGGTGGCAATGGGATAAGCGGAGGAGGTACTCCCCCCAACGATTTTTACTCGGCGGTGCTGATCATCGTCTCCGGCAGCGGCGGTTCGGCTGACATGCCGCTCGTCAATACCAACGGCATCCCCATCATCATGGGCGAGCACTCCTGCTTGGGAGATAACCGGGCTAATGCATCGAACGAAAGGTCCGAGATCTACCTGTACTCCAACAAGAGTGGCAATAGCGGTAACAACACCACTACCAACGCCGCAAACCTCTACATGTCAGTGGTGAATCCCAGCCATCCGATCATGCAGGGCATTCCGCTGGACGCTTCGGGTCGGGTGAAGCTGTACCGCGATCCGTATCCGGAAGAGCTTGCGCATGGCCCACGGGCCGAAGGGATCGCCGTCGGAAAACTGAATTACGAGGTCGCGTGGACTACCGTGAACACGGCTGCGGGTAAGGCTGTCCCAGCCCCAGGTCTGAGTATCCTTGGTCGATTGGACAGCGACACGAACCAAGTGGTGTTTGCCGTTATGGAAGCGGGGGCTGCGCTAGCCTCCACCGTCACCGATACGCTTCATCCATGGGATGGTCGAACCACGGCGCCGTCACGGCTCGTCCAATTGTTCGTGAACGAGGGAGGCAACGGCAACTCCCGTCGGGGCTTCAACTGCCTGTCCGACATCGGCAAGGTGATTTTCATCCGGACCTGCAAATGGGCGATGGGTGAGACCCTGACGCCGTACGTTCCCCTAGGCGTGATTCAGACATCCATGGTCAGCCCAAATAAGATCAAACTTGAATGGTCAGGTTTGGCTACAAAGAACTACAAAGTTCTCGGCACGGTAAACCTTTCAGGCCCAAGCGACTTTTCAAACTGGCAGACCGTCGTGGAGGACATCCGCGGCATTGACCCTGGCGTTGGAACGACCTCAGTCAAGCTGGATATCTCCAACGGGCCGCAGTATGCATACTTACGGGTAATGCCAACCCCGTAATGGTTTGATCTTCTGAGCAGTCCGCGGCCTTGGTATCAACTGCGGACTGCTCACTTCCAATTCGACCCAAGTAAGTGGGAAGGGCTTCCTTCGGGTGTCTCACCCAGAAGTGAGGCACAGGCGATTGCCCCGTCCGTAGCGGTCAGGGGAGACATCAGACGCTGGATTTCTCGGACGTTTTCGTCGCCGTCAACGCGCGGTGGCGAGTGCTGGTTGCGCTCTGCCACGGCCAATCCGCCTAAATGTCAGTCCCGTTTTCGAGCAAGCAGGGAGGGAGCGGCAACGAGGATTCAAGGCAAGGACAGTTTCGAAAAACCTCTAAGATCGTTTGGTCGCCAGCCTTGACGGCTTAGGGGGAAAGGCGTCCGCTGGCCTACTTCTTCGCCGAGGTGCGATCCTGAAGCCATTTGATGTCCGGGTTATTGGCTTGATAAATTCCGAATGAGAAACTGGTTCTGTAAGTGGTCGTAAGCGCAAGCGTGCGGGGGTCCTTCCACTTCTTGATTTCGGAGTGACCGTCGGCAAAGCTGAATCCGCAGCCGCCACAGTGATAAGTTGAGGGACCGTCCTGCCACAAGGATTGGGACATGGCAACGGCATACGCCGCGTCGTTCAAGCTGTCAGGATTCTCGTCAATGAAGACCCACAGCATCACCGGCGGCGGATTGACCATTTCTGAAGTTTTCCGGTAGATTCTCCAGGGCGGAGAAGAGGCCCATCCATCGCCCCACGTCCGGAACATCTGGCTCATGGAAATGCTACGAACCCGGGGTTCGCCCGTCAGGCCAAAACTCTTGCTCTGGTCAGCGGGACATTTATACACACCAACACTTTTCAAATAGGGAGCCAACTGGCCCTGCCTTAGCAGCTCAACATTCGTGTTAGCCGTAGCTCCATTGTAATTCAGCCCGCCATCCAACCAGCCATCCACTTGCGGCACCTCGTTCGGTGGCGAATCGAAAGCTATGGTAACTTTACCTTGGTTGTCATCGGCATACATCATCCAGGCAATACCGAGCTGCTTGCCGTTACTCATGCAAGAAATGGACTGCGCCCGGCACTTGGCCTTGGATAGCGCCGGCAACAGCATGGCGGCCAGGATCGCAATGATGGCGATGACCACCAAGAGTTCGATCAACGTAAACGCGAAACTGCGCTTAAAAAAGCAAGCCTCCAACGGGTGGCGTTTTCTTGCGCGTTTTCTTGCTTGCATACAGGTGCAAGGTGCAATCGATTTGGTTGTCGGCTTGATTTCGAGGGAACATTACGCCCTCGGAACGCCAAGCGTCAACCGCTGTTTGCGGGCCGCTGCGCACCGCCGCGCCCTGGCACAACCATCCATTCGGGTCTGCCTTCTTTCGGTGGTGGACGGCTGTTTTTCGGTTCCGCTCCGGCTGGTTTCGTTACCTCTAACTCAGGGGCAATGAAAACCCGCTTGGACGAGCGGCCGCTTCCTGATCCGGCACGCGGGCGTCCCACCCACCACCGCCTGGACTCGGGTAGGCGGATGGGACCCCAAGCCCGATTGACATTGCCCCTTGACCCTCATTCTCTGAAACTCGACAGCGCGATCTGAGCATCCCTGTGACACAAACCATGAGCACCAGTAGCAGTCTGCAAGGCAAAGTTGCCCTCGTCACCGGCGGCGGACGGGGCATCGGGAAGGCCATCACCCAGCGGCTGGCGGCCGCCGGGGCCCATGTCGTCATCGCCAGTCGCAAGTTGGAGAACCTCGAAGCCACCGCCCGGGAATTCGCCGCCCTGCCGGGCAAGATCATTCCCATCGCCTGCCATGTCGGTCGCAAAGATCAACTCGAGCATTTGGTGCAGGCAACGGTAACCCGCCTCGGCCCGATAGATATTTTGGTCAACAACAGCGCCACGAATATCGGCCAGGGCCCCGCGCTGAACACTGACGACGACATGTTGGACAAGATGATTGAGGTCAACATCAAGTCCGCCTTTCGCTTGGTCCGATTGATTGTGCCGTCCATGATCGAACGCAAATGCGGCGGGACGATCATCAACATCGCGTCCGTTGCCGGGCTGCGCCCACAACCGGGCGGCTTGCTTTACAGTTTCACCAAGGCCGGCCTGCTCATGTTGACCCGCTCTTGGGCGCAGGAATTCGGGGCTTACAACATCCGGGTCAACGCCATCGCGCCCGGGTTGATCCAGACTGATTTCAGCGAATTTCTCTGGAAGAATGACACCCGACGCGGTCAATTCGAAAACGCCACCCCCTTGGGCCGCATCGGTCAGCCGGAAGAAGTGGCCGGCCTCGCGCTTTATCTGGCTTCCGACGAGGCCGCGTTCGTAACCGGTCAGGTAATGGCGGTGGACGGTGGCTTCACGGCGATCTGACCTCGCGCCCAAGGTTTTTGCATGACTGAAATAGACCCAACCGACGCCCCCGCCCTCCCGCCGCAAGCTGCTCCCCAGCGTAAGCCGGTCCGCTGGTGGCCGGCGCTGGTCATCCTGGCGTTGGCCATGGTGGTTACGATGGGGATTCGGCTGTGGCCGAAAACCTCTTTCCAACAGAAGAACATCGCCACGGCGCAGGTGGTGATTGTGTCGCTCTTCTTGGGGCTGCTTTGGGTGCTGTTTTTTTCGCGGCTGAAGTGGCGCGTTCGCTTGGTGGTGTTTGGCGGAGTGGTCGGTTTGATTGCACTGACGGCTGGCCTTTTCCGAATTCACGGGGTCACCGGCGATTTATTACCGATTCTGGAATGGCGCTGGAAACAAGTGGGCACCATGGCAATACCCGTGGGCCAGCCGGCAACGCCCGCGAGTCGCGTGGGTTCATTGCTGCCAACGGCCAATGATTTTCCGCAGTTCCTCGGTCCGCAGCGGAACGCGCACGTCGCCGGGCCCACGCTGGCCCGCGACTGGAAAGCGCAACCGCCGCAAAAACTGTGGTCGCAAACCATCGGCGCCGCCTGGTCCGGTTTTGCGGTGCAAGGCCACTACGCCGTCACGCAGGAGCAGCGCGGCGAGGAGGAAATGGTTGTCGCGTACGATTTACCGACGGGAAAGGTGCTGTGGTCGCACGCCGACCAGGCGCACTACAACACCATCATCGCCGGTGAAGGTCCCCGTGCGACGCCGACGATCGCGAGCAACCGCGTTTACACTTTGGGCGCGACGGGCATTTTGAACTGCCTGGATCTGGCAACCGGCGCGCGCATCTGGTCCCAGGACATCATCAAAGACAACCAGGCAACGGTCAACGGTTGGGGCGTGAGCGGTTCGCCTCTGTTGATTGATCAACTGGTCGTCGTGAACGCGGGCGGACCAAACGGCCGTTCGTTGGTGGCTTACAACACGGCGGCTGGTGCTTTCGTCTGGGGCGGCGGCGACGCCGGTGCCGATTACAGCTCGCCTTTGCCGGCAACCCTGGCCGGCACCCGGCAGATTCTCATATTTAGCTCCCGGGTCGCGGCGCACGACGTCACTTCGGGCAAGGTCCTGTGGGAATATCCCTGGCCCGGCGGTCATCCGCACATTGCAGTGCCGGTTATTCTTCCCGGAGACCGCGTGCTGATCAGCAGCGGCTACGGAACCGGGAGCGAGTTGCTGCAAATCAAGCAAACCGCGGACGGCAAATGGTCCGCCACCCGGATCTGGAAATCCATCCGCTTGAAAGCCAAATTCACCAACGTGGTTTATCGGGACGGATTCATTTACGGACTGGATGACGGCATCCTCGTCTGCCTCGACGCCGCGGATGGAACGCTCAAGTGGAAGGAAGGAAGATACGGCCACGGCCAGGTGATTCTAACGGGCTCGTTGCTGCTGGTGACTGCTGAAAGTGGCGACATGGTCTTGGTGGAACCGGTGCCGGAGGAACATCGCGAACTGACTCGCTTCACCGCCCTGCACGGCAAGACGTGGAACCCGCCCGCGTTGGCCGGCGAATATCTCGTGGTCCGCAACGACAAGGAAGCGGCGTGCTACCGGCTTCCCATCGCGAAGAAATGACGGCACGACTGAACTCCTTTGATCTTGTCCGGCAGTTGCCGCCGGCGCAAAACCGGGTGCGCCTGGCTAGCACTGGGTTTGTCAGGGAAATTCTTCCAGCCCGATTCTGTTAGTAATTTCGCGGCGGAGCTTTTTCAACTACTTGCTTAAGCTGGTCCATGACTTGGGCTATGATCTTCTTCTGCTTGTCATTTAGGCCCGGGCTTTTGAGGACTTCATCCAACCCCATCATCGCCTCGACGTACTGTTTGTAGCGCATTTTCGCCACCGCATCGTTTACCGTCTTCTGGAGCTGCGGGGTAGCATCCACAAATTCCGCCATCAACTGCGGGGTATCCACCTTCACACCTTCGAATTCCATTGACGGCCGTTTATCGGCTTCGGTGGACTTGCTGCAGGCGCCTAGCATTATTAAAAACGTCAGGCAAAAACTACCCCAAACGATGCGCATTCTCATATGAGTATTTTGGTTGTTAGTCGAAACCACATTGACTGCTCGATTTACTGGTTATTCTTCTAAAGCGCCCCGCAGCCCATGTCAAGCCTGGCTCTCGCCACTTTCACGGTTGGTGACCTCACGCCATTGCCATCGGTGTAAGCTCCGCCCGTAGTTCCGTCGCATTAAGAAGATCGCCCGGCGGCAGCACCACCGGGCCATTCAATCGGCAAAATCCTGCTTGACCTTCAAAAATAAACTTGCCAAGCCTTGGCAAAACGTGGACGTTCGGGAAAACCATAGTATATAAACCTACATAAAAAGCGAATATGAATTCTTTACCCGCCAGCCGGCAGTCGAAACATCCCGTTTCCGTCAGCGCCAATAGCCATGCGCGAGCCGCACGCGCTTTTACCCTCATTGAACTATTGGTAGTCATCGCGATCATCGCGATCCTGGCCGCCATGCTCTTGCCCGCACTGAGCAAAGCCAAGACCAAGGCCCAAGGCATTATGTGCATGAGCAATAACAAGCAGTTGATTTTGGGGTGGAATCTGTATGCCAATGAGTTCCAAGATCGGGTCGCAAATAATTTCACGATACCCGGAACCCAGAACGCCATTAGCTCGAAAAAGTTCGACAACTGGGTCAACAACGTGATGTCGTGGGATGTTGAGCCAAGCGTCACGAACGTGACCTACGTAAAGAATGGCGTTTTGGCTCCTTTCACCGGTGGTGCGTTGGGTATTTACAAATGCCCGGCGGATAACTATCTGAGCGCGCGGCAAAAAACCGCAGGTTTCACCGCGCGCCTACGGAGTAATTCCATGAACGCCTTGTTCGGCTACAGCGGTGCCGATGGGTACAACTCACTCAAGGACGGCAAGGCTTGGTTCGACCAGTCGTATCGGCAATTTCTCAAAATAAGCCAGGTTCCCAGGCCGGCGAATACTTGGGTGACCCTTGATGAACACCCCGATTCAAACAATGACGCCTTTTTCATTAACGGTCCAAATTCTGGTCAATGGGGGGATCTTCCCGGGTCGCTACATAATGGCGCGTGTGGATTCTCTTTCGCCGATGGGCACGCTGAAATTAAGAAATGGGCAAGTGCCACCTCAAAATATCCGGTCACCACAGCAGGTTTCGGAACGGTGTCCTTCGATGCTGCCGGCAAGAAAGATTGGGAATGGTATAAGGAGCGGACCGGCTTCACGTTGTGGCGATAATCCGGGCGAAGGCAGTTGTCAAACCGTAGGCATTGGTTGTCGCGGGCGGCGTGGCGTTGAGTAACGGATTCCCAGCGAGCTTTTTGCCATGCGCTTTGTTCCGTGCGATTGAGTGCGGTTTCAGTGAGGCGGCGGGGCGTGTATTTCATAATAGCGATTCACGGCCGGTTGAGGCATCGTCAGCGCTGGCCCGTTTACCCAACGAATTTCCACCAAGTCCACCCGCTCGCCGGGACAAGGCCGGCGCGCGCAGGCGCGTCGAGTTCGGCATCGGCACGGGCGAGGTCACCGGTCGCTATGAGTTGAAGCCGCTGGAGAGCGAAATCGTCGTGACGACCCC
>JANOHH010001259.1:0-2801 GCA_031406395.1 Verrucomicrobiota bacterium
ACCGCACGAAAGAGTTTCAGGCCGGCACTTCGCGCTGCACCCAGGCCGTGGCGTATTGCGTCAACTCCGACGCACCTTTGAGATTGAGCTTCCGCTTAATCTGCTCCCGATAATATTCAACCGTTTTGACACTGAGGTGCAATTCGCTGGCGATTTCCTTGGTTTTTTTCCACTGCCCGATGAGGTGAAAAACTTCAACTTCGCGATCGCTTAACGATTTAACCGGTGATTCCTGCGCGTCCGTGTGGCCGCCGCGAACCTGATTTTGCAACATCTTCCCGGCCAGCGCGTCGCTCACGTAAACGCTGCCGACTAGAACCCGCCGGATGGCGGTTGGAATCCGTTCCAGCGCTTCCTGCTTCATCAAATAACCAAGAGCGCCGGCGCGGAAGGCAATCTCCGCGTAAATTGATTCATCATGAATACTGACCACCAGAATCGGCAGGCCGGGGAATTGCGCCTTGATGTTGCGCATCAGTTCCAGGCCGCTGCTGTCCTTAAGCGAGAGATCGGTCACCACCAGGTCGGGCTTGAGCTTGGTGATCAAATCCAAAGCCTTGGCCGCCGACTCGGATTCGCCGCAAACCACCAGGTCACTCTGACGGTTGATGAGCTGCGAAATTCCGAAGCGCACCACGGCGTGGTCGTCCACCAACAGAATTCGTTTCCGGCTGTCTTTGATGTCGGTGTCTTTTGTTTGCATCGTTATTGAAAATCCTCGTGTAACTCACGGCTTCGTTCCGCTCTGATGCAAGTTGGAAGCCAATCTGGTAATCTCCCCGGTTCCCAACAAAAAGCCATGCCGAGCCATGACTTGGTTGTCCATCGCCGAGACATAGCGGTGGCAAGATCAGGACAAGTTGTACTTGGATGCATGGCGATTTCGGCAGCTGAATTCAGCCGGGACTATGCAGCTCGTCCTGCTCGGGGATTTCGAAGAACCGATGAAATCACGGACTTTGGCGAGGACGATTCCCCATCCAAGTAGCCGCCGCAACCCCTGCACTGGGTCAACAATTTCAACCAAGACCTTTCCTGTAGCCCCCTTGACTCGCCACCATCCGTCACTAGACTCCGGCGATGTATTTACAAACCCGCGCCTGTCGTTGATGAAAAAGCCCTCCCTCCTGATCATCTGGCTGACGGTGTTCATCGACCTTATTGGTTTCGGCATCGTCGTGCCGCTCGTGCCCGTTTACAGCCGCCACTTCGGCGCGGACGGATTTCTCATCGGCGTAATCATAGCCTCCTTTTCGGCCATGCAATTCGTCTTCGCACCGATTTGGGGCCGGCTCTCCGACCGCATCGGCCGTCGCCCTGTCTTACTGATCAGTACCGCCGGCGCGGCCCTGTCCTATGCCTTGTTTGCTTACAGTTCCGGCATCGCCAACCACACCACCGCGATCTGGATGATGATTCTCGCCCGCTCATTAGCCGGCGTTTGCGGCGGCAACATCACCGTCGCCCAAGCCTACATCGCCGACATCACCCCGCCCGACCAGCGCTCCAAGAAAATGGGCCTGATCGGCATGGCTTTCGGCCTCGGCTTCATTTTTGGGCCGGCCATCGGCGGCATCAGTTTGAAGCACCTCGGCGCCAGTGGTCCCGGCTGGATTGCGGCCATCCTCTGCGCCGCGAATTTCATCCTCGCCCTTTTTATCCTGGTTGAAAGCCACCAGCCTGCCTCCGACCCCGCCCCCCCCCGACCGCATTTGAGCCAATGGGCGCACACCCTCGGCCAGCCAAAAATCGGCACGCTGATCTTAGTTTTCTTTCTAGCCACCTTCTGCTTCAGTTGCTTCGAAGCCACTCTGGCACTCCTTGTCTGCGATCATTTCCACCTCGACATTCAGAGCGACACCACCACCGCCACGACCGCCACCTATCTGTTCGTCTTCTGCGGCATCATCGGGGCCTGCGTACAGGGCGGCATGATCGGACGTATCGTAAAAAAGATGGGCGAACCCAGAGTCATTGTCCTGAGCCTGGTGTTAACCTCGATCAGCCTGGCTATTCTGCCGTTCATCAAGGTTGGCGCGCCCATGCCGCTCACGTGGAAGATTCTTTTGCAGCCCGAAGGCCTGCCTTGGATGATGATGCTGGCCGCGCTGGCGGTGCTTTCGATCGGTTCGAGCCTCACCCGGCCACCGTTGTTCGGTCTGCTCTCCAATCTCACCTCAGCCAACGAACAAGGCGCCAACCTTGGCGTCGCTCAGGCATCCGGCAGCTTGGCACGAATTCTAGGCCCGATTTTTGCAACAACCACGCTGCTCTATTCTCCTCCCCTACTCTACTTGAGCTGCACCGCCGTACTGCTTGTGGCGAGCTTCATCACCGTGCGGAAGCTGTGCCGGGCAGATTGAGATCTGAAAAAAGCCCAGCAATGGAGCGGGGGGTGAATCGACTCGGCCCAATGCCGCAGCCAAGTGATGGTCCCCAGCAGTCGTCGAAACGAATCCCAGTGCTGCAATAAGAACTCAGTGCTCGCAGGGCACCATTCTGCCACCAACCCGCGGCCAGAACAAAACAAGAATCGGCTGGCGAAATTCAGGAAATGGGTTTATTTGCTGGGCAGACATATTGCTTTGATTCGAGCCATGAAGATCACAGACATTTTGCGAGCAGAACATACGGTGTTCCATCATCTGTTTGACCACATCGAAACGAGCGCGCCACGGCTCAGGACCTTGGCCGAGGTATATTCGTTGGCACTTCTCGTGGACAAAGTTTTGTCCCCGCACTCGCTAACGGAGGACGTATTGTTCATCGTACCCTTTGAACATTGCTTTGAAAAGATTGGC
>JANOHH010001262.1:0-6564 GCA_031406395.1 Verrucomicrobiota bacterium
CGCATCTCGATTAGCTCACTGCCGACCACGTTTGTCACGCAAAATCTACGGCAGAAATTCAGTCCAAATCGACCCGCAATTTGGTTTCCTCCGGCTCGTCACGGTAGCTAAACTGACCGCAGAAAATAGTCATGAGCAACCCCAAACGTATTCCCACCGATGGCGGACCGAGCTTCGGTCACAATCCTTTTGCCGCGCTGTCCAGCGCCGGGCTGCCGCCCGCCCCCGAAAATCCGTCGGCGGAGGCCGCGCCGTCGCCCACCGCAAAAGTTGCGAAAAAGAATCGCGGGCGCGTGGACATCATCCGCGAAAAAGCCGGGCGCGGCGGCAAGACCGTGACCGTGGTCCGGGGCTTTGTCGGCATCGGGCTGCCGGAAAAGGAGCAACTGGCCAAGGCGATGCAGAAAGCCTGCGGCACCGGCGGCACGGTCAAAGATGGGCAGATCGAGATTCAGGGCGACCAACGGGAAGCCGTCGCGCGCATCCTGGCCGAGGCGAACTTTCGCCCGGTGTTCGCCGGCGGCTAAGATCGCACCGGTGAGTCTCATGGGAGTTGCTGCGCGTCTGATTTCCGCCGTCCAACGAATCCTAAACTGGCAACGCTTGCCCGCCGGGCGCGGAAAACATCCCCCCGAGGTCTGCAAGGGCTGACCCGGCTGACTAGCGGAAAACTCTTGATTCAGTGCGGAAAATCACCGAGTTTAAGTTTCTAATGAAAACCCCCGGATCCGCCGCGCAGGCGTGGATTTACCATGCCACAGGCTATTCATGGTTCGGCTTGCGCCTTGGGCTCGCCTCGCTCGCACTCATTGCGATCCAGAGCCAGGCGGCCGGCCGTCAAAATCCCGAAACCAAAACCGCTACGCAGGTAAGTTACTACCGCGAAATCCGGCCAATCCTCCAAGCGAACTGTCAGGGCTGCCATCAGCCGGCCAAGGCCAAGGGCGGGTACGTGATGACCGATTTCAAGAAATTGCTCACGGGCGGCGATACCGAGGGTGTGGCAATTGTTCCCCGACAGCCGGAGCAAAGCTCCCTCCTGAAAATGATCAAGCCACTGGACGGCGAAGCGCAGATGCCGAAAGGCAAGCCCCCATTGCTGGACACGGAAGTGGCGTTGATCAGTTCCTGGATCCGGGAAGGTGCGGAAGACGACACGCCGACGGATGCCAAGCGCCATTACGATGCCGCGCATCCGCCGGTTTACTCCCGTGCGCCGGTCATCGCGTCACTGGATTTTTCGCCGGATGGAAAACTCCTGGCGGTGGCGGGCTTTCATGAAGTGCTGCTGTATGAAACAAACGGGGACGCGTTGGCCGGACGGCTGATCGGACTTTCGGAGCGGATCCAGTCGTTGCGGTTCTCGCCCGATGGCCAGTGGCTCGCGGTCGCCGGGGGGGATCCGGCACGGCAGGGCGAGGTCCAGGTTTGGGATGTCGCGCAGCGCAAGCTCACGGTTTCCGTGCCCATCACCTTCGATACGATCTACGGGGTGAGCTGGTCGCCCGATAGCAAACTCATCGCCTTCGGCTGCGCAGATAACACCGTGCGCGCCATCGAAGTGACTTCGGGCAAGCAGATCATGCAAATGGGTTCGCACACCGATTGGGCCATGAGCACCACTTTTTCGCTGAAGGGCGACCATGTGATCTCGGGCGGGCGCGACATGAGCGTGAAGCTCACGGAAGTCGCGACCCAGCGCTTCATTGATAACGTCACCTCCATCACGCCGGGCGCGCTCAAAGGCGGGGTCGTGTCGGTGGCGACCCACCCGGAGTTCGAACAGATTGTGGCCGCGAGCTCGGATGGACTGCCGAAGGTTTATCGGATTTTCCGCGAAGTCACGCGCCAGATTGGCGACGACGCACAGCTCATCGCCGACTTGTTTCCGATGGCGGGGCGGGTGTTTAGCGTGCGGTTCAGCGCGGATGGCAAGCGCATCGCCTGCGGCAGCGGCCTCGATCGTTCCGGGGAATTACTCGTGTGCAGTTATGATTACACCAATGACGTGCCGAAGCCCTTGCGCAGCCTGATGGGCAAAGTTCCGGGCGACCGCAAACCCGAGGAGAAGAAACAACTCGAGGATTACAAGCGGCAGGGGATCCGGGAAATTGCGCGCGCGCTGGTGCCGCACTCGGAAATCTATTCGGTGGCCTTCAATCCGGCGGGCGACCAGATCGCCGCGGGTGGCTCGGACGGAAGGGTGCGTATTTTCAATGCCACCAACGGAACCGTGATCAAGGAATTCTTGTCCGTGCCGGTTGCCAAGGACGCCGTCACCGCAACCCGCCCGACCTGGGCGCCCAAAGCGGGTCAGAACATCGAGGCCGCGCTCGCACCGGAATCGTTGCCGAAGGGCGCGAAGATCGCCGCCCTGGAAGTGCAGCCGACGAAAATCAATTGCGGCAGCCCGAATGATTACGCCCAGCTCCTCGTCACGGCGCGGCTGGAGTCGGGCGATACGGCGGATGTGACCCGGCTCGTGAAATTTGCGTTGGAGACGCCGATGGCAGAGGTGTCCGCCCGCGGGATTTTGCGCCCACTGAAAAACGGCAATGGCAATCTCGTCGTCACGCTGGCAGGCCGCACAGCGACCACGCCCGTGGAAATCTCCGGACTGGAGCAGGGCTATGCGTCGGACTTCATCCGCGACGTCGGCCCGGTCATTGCCAAGCTGGGATGCAATGCGGGCACGTGCCACGGGTCCAAAGAGGGCAAGAACGGTTTCAAACTTTCATTGCGCGGCTACGATCCGGAAACGGACCTGCGCGCGCTCACGGATGACCTGGCTTCCCGCCGCGTCAATCTCGCCTCCCCGGACGACAGCCTGATGTTGTTGAAATCGGTGGCGGAAGTCCCGCACGAAGGGGGACGCCGCACGACGGTGGACAGCAAATACTACGGCATCCTGCGCCAATGGATTTCGGGCGGAGCGACCTTGGACCTGAAATCTTCGAAAGTGATCCGGATTGAAATTTTCCCGCAGGACCCCGTGGTGCAGCAGGTCGGGGCGAAGCAGCAGATGCGAGTCTTGGCCACGTACGCCGACGGCGCCGTCCGCGACGTATCAGCGGAGGCCTTCATCGAAAGCGGCAATGCCGATGTGGCGACGCTCGACCCGGCGGGCCTCATCACGACCTTGCGGCGCGGCGAAGCGCCGGTACTCGCCCGCTACGAGGGCAACTACGCCGCCACGACGCTGACGGTGATGGGCGACCGCAGCGGCTTCGTCTGGCAGGAGCCACCCGCGTGGGGGAAAATTGACGAACTCGTCGCCGCCAAGTGGAAGCGAATGAAAATTGAACCGTCCGCAGTTTGCACCGACCTGGAATTCATCCGCCGGATTTACCTCGACCTCACCGGGCTGCCGCCCGCGCCGGAAGCCATCCGCGCTTTCCTGGCCGACGCGCGCGCGACGCGGGCCAAACGCGACGAGCTGGTGGACCGGCTGGTTGGCAGCGCCGACTACGTGGATTTTTGGGCCAACAAATGGGCGGACCTCTTGCAGTGCAACAGCAAGTATCTTGGCAGCGAAGGCGCGGAATCCTTTCGCGCCTGGATTCGCAGCGAGGTGGAGCAGAACACACCCTACGACCAGTTTGCCCGGAAAATCCTCACCGCGTCCGGCTCAAACCGCGATAATCCGGCGGCCAGTTATTGGAAGATTGTCCGCACCCCGACCGAGGCGATGGAGAATACCACGCACCTGTTTCTGGCGACGCGTTTCAATTGCAACAAGTGTCACGACCATCCCTTCGAGCGTTGGACCCAGGATCAGTATTATCACCTCTCCGCTTACTTCGCACAGGTCACCTTGAAAGAAGACCCGCAGAGCGAAGGCAAAAAGATCGGCGGCAGTGCGGTGGAAGGCGCCAAGCCGCTTTATGAAATGGTCAGCGACGCGACCGAAGGGGACGTGAAGCACGACCGCACCGGCAAAGTGTCGCCTCCGAAGTTTCCCTTTCCAGCCAAAAATGAGGCGAAGGAGAAGGCCACGCGCCGCGAGGAACTGGCCGCCTGGATCACCTCGCCGGACAACCGTTTCTTCGCCTCGAGCTACGCGAATCGACTTTGGGGCTATCTCACCGGGGCGGGCATCATTGAGCCGCTCGACGACATTCGCGCCGGGAATCCCGCCCGTAATCCGGCCTTGCTCGAATTTCTGACCCGTGAATTTGTGGACGGCGGTTTCAACCCGCGACATCTGGTGCAGCTCATTTGTAAATCGCGCACCTATCAGCTCACGATCCGCCCGAACAAATGGAATGAGGACGACCGCGTGAATTACTCCCACGCCCTGGCGCGACGGTTGCCAGCGGAAACGCTTTTCGATGCGGTATTCCGTGTGACCGGCAGCAGTCCGCAGATCCCCGGGGCCAAGCCCGGACAACGCGCCACGCAACTCGCGGACTCCGCCCTGGACGTGCGGAGCGGTTTACTGGCCACGCTCGGTCGTCCAGCCCGCCAGAGCGCGTGCGAATGCGAGCGCAGCAGCGACTTGGGCCTCGGCTCCGTCATGGCGCTGCTCAGCGGGCCAACTATCTCCAGTGCCATCAACGAGCCAACCAATGCGCTCGCCCAACTGGTGGCGACCGAAAAGCACGACGACCAACTCGTCAACGAAGTTTTCCTGCGCGTGGTCAACCGCCCCGCCACCGAGCCCGAGACCCAAAAGACGCTCGCGCTACTGGGGGCTGTCGGGGCGGACAACGCCAACCTCACCAACGAACTCAACGCCTTGGAAATGAAATTAACGCCGGCCATTGCCGAACTGGAGCTGCAGCGGATGGCGGCCATCCATCAGGCCCAGAATAACCTCGGCATCTACGACGAAATGACGAAGAGCCTCCGCGCGGAATTGGAAAAGCGGCGCCAATTGGAACTCACCCTCACGCAGCGGGATTTGAAGGAGTATGAAAAATTGCTCCCCGCCCAAGCCGCTTTTTGGGAAACAAAAAACAATCCCGCCGAACCCCGGACCACCTGGGTGCTGGTGCAACCGCAAACGCTTTCGGCCACCGCCGAAACCAAACTGAGCCGGAGGAGTGATGGCTCGATTACCTCCTCCGGCGGGAAAAGCCCCTCCGACTACCTCATTCTGGCCGCTTCGCCGTTGACGAATATCACCGGGGTCATGCTCGAAGTCCTGCCCGAGGAAAGCTTGCCGAGGTTCGGACCCGGCCGCCACAAGGACGGCAATTTCGTCTTGAGCGAACTGGAACTAAAGTGGGCGGGGGGCACCAACGCGCCGGACACCATCGCCAAGTTCACCGATGCCCGGGCCGACTACTCCCAAGGTGATTTTGCGGTGGCGCAAGCCATTGACGGCAAAGTCGAAAACGGCCGGAACGGCTGGGCTATCAAAGGCGCACCGGGCATCCAACGGCATACCGCCACGTTCAAACTGGCGCAACCGATTGTCAGCTCCAACGGCGTGACCGTGCGTTTTTCTTTGCAACAACATTTTGGCGAAGACTACTTGCTGGGCCGGTTCCGACTCTACCTGACCACCGGCAGCGAGCCGCTGGACTTCGGTCTGCCGGAGAACGTGGTGCAGGCCGCGCGCGCGCCCGCGGGCCAGCGCCAGCCCGAGCAGGCGTCGGCCATCCTCGAATTCTATCGTGATTCGGACGGGGAGTTTTGGAAACGCAAACTGGCCGCCGTGAGCGCCACCGACCCGTTGCCGACAGATCCCAAATTAATGGAGTTACGGCAGGCGCTCACCAAGGCGGAAGAACCGATCCCGCTCGATCCCTACTTGGTGCAGTTGCGGGTGGATGCACAAGCCAGCGCCCGGCAAACCGAAAATACACGGCTGACCGTCGTCCAGGATTTGGCTTGGGCGCTGATCAACAGCCCCGGATTTCTGTTCAACCATTGACCCATTGACCCAGCCAAAACTCCCCAACCCAGGAAAAGATTATGCTCAAAATATCCGGCGGCACTTGTAGTGACCTGTGTGACCCGCACCTGAAGATGACGCGCCGCGATCTGTTGCGCGTGGGCGGGGCGGGAATGATCGGCCTTTCGCTTGGCTCGTTATTCAAGTTGCAGGCGCTCGCGGGGAAGCCGGGCAAGCGCGCCGGCGGCCCCGGCTGGGGCACGGCCAAGAACGTGGTCATGATCTACCTTCAGGGCGGGCCCAGCCATCTCGACCTGTGGGATCCCAAGGAAAACTTGCCGGACAATATCCGTAGTTCCTTCCAGACCATCCCGACCAAAATCCCGGGCATCCACTTTACCGAAGTCCTGCCCGAACTGGCGAAAGTGAACGACAAGTTCACCATGATCCGCTCGATGAGTTACACGCCCAACGTCTTGTTCAATCACACGGCAGCCATTTATCAGATCATGACCGGTTACACGACCGACAAGGTCAGTCCCTCCGGCCAGCTCGAGCCACCGGATCCGAAGGATTTTCCCAATTTCGGCTCCCAGATTGTCCGGCTGCGTCCCGTGACCGAACCCATGCTGCCATTCGTGATGTTGCCGCGTCCGCTTCAGGAATCCAATGTGGTTGGCAAGGGTGGCACTGCCGGTTTCCTCGGCAAGGCGTACGACCCC
>JANOHH010001267.1:0-1782 GCA_031406395.1 Verrucomicrobiota bacterium
CGGGTCGGTTAGAATGGCTTCCTTGGCATCCACGCTCATTTCGTCCTCGATGCCCTGCAACAACCCCAGCTCGGCTTCCACCGCAATGCCGTGCGCGTGCGCCTGCTCCACCACGCGCCGCGTGATTGCCACGTTTTCCGCGAATGGATGATGCGACGCATCAATCATTACCGAGTTGTAATCGCCCGACGCAATCGCCTCCGTGCAGCTCGCCTCATCGCCGTGATCGTGATGGCAGGCAAAGACCACGCTGGGATAAATCTCCTCCGCGGCTTCCAACATTGCCGCCAGCATCCGGGGATGCGCATAACTCCGCATCACGCGGGTGAACTGGACGATGACCGGCGCTTGGGCCCGCTCCGCTCCGCGAAACAAACCGTGGACCTGTTCCATGCTGGAAACATTGAAAGCGCCCAGCGCATAGCGGCCGTGGGCGGCCTGCAACAGTTTAATGGTGGCGTGGCGCATTTAGTCTCGAAAATTTCCGGTCAACGAATTTAGTCTGCGAACAGAGCGCGAAGGTAACAAGACCATTCAGAAGGTTGAAAAAGAAAGTTTGCCTCATTCAAAAGCAAAGAATCTTACGGAAAAAATCACTCCAACAACATTCACCTTGATAACCAGACCGGCTGATTCTTTTGCGGCGCGGTTAACGCGGTAAACGCCGCGGTGCAACGTAGGAGCGTGAAGAAAGAAACAAGCGAACTGAGTTGCCTTCCTCGGTCGGCAAATCGTCTGTGCCCCGCGTGCACTTTCGGCTGGCTGGTGCTTTTGATGTTGATGTTTCCCTCTGCTGCGCTTGGGGGGCTACATTACAAAACAAACAACGGAACAATCACTATCACTGGAATTGACTGGGATTCTGTGGTGAACATTCCGAAGACGATCAACGGCCTCACGGTAACCGGCATCGTGGATTATGCTTTCCGTAGTCACACAAACGTTTGGGGCGTCACAATTCTCAACACCGTTACCAACATCGGTGTCGGGGCCTTCTACCGGTGCGCCTATCTGCACAGCCTCATAATACCGACCGGTGTCGTCAGCATTGCAGAGTGGACCTTCGCTGAATGCGGCTTGCCCAACATAGTCATCCCCACCAACGTCACCAGCATAGGAAACGCGGCGTTCATAGACTCCGGTCTTAACACAATAACGATTCCCGACAGCGTCAGGGACATTGGGGTTTTGGCGTTCGCCTACAGCTACTTGGGAAACATTACCATTCCGGGCAGCTTGGTGAGCATCGCTGACTCGACATCTATTTACTGCCGTTACCTGACGAACGTGACGATTGGAGAGAATGTCACCAACATAGGGAACCAGGCATTCGCGTACTGCGGCAGTTTGTCCAGCATCAGATTCAATGGCAATGCCCCCACTCTTGATTCGGAAGTGTTCCTGTACAATAATTATATGGCGATGGTCTATTATCTGCCGGGCACCTCAGGTTGGGGACCGATGTATGGCGATCGTCCGACCACGCTCTGGCAGCCGCAGGTGCAAACCACCGATCCCAGCTTCGGCGTGCGCACGAATCAATTTGGATTCAACATCACCTGGGCCAACGGTCAGGTCGTCGTGGTGGAAGCCTGCACGAATCTGGCCAATCCTATCTGGTCTCCACTGCAAACCAACACCCTCAGCAGCGACTCGCTCTATTTCAGCGATCCGCAGTGGACGAATTATCTCGGCCGGTTTTACCGTGTCCGGTCGGATTAGCCGGAGCCGACGCTGGCGTGGGTGCTGGTTTTTGGTGGCCGATTTTCCGATGGTGGTGAG
>JANOHH010001273.1:0-1865 GCA_031406395.1 Verrucomicrobiota bacterium
CCGCACCAATGCCGCCCGCGCCTTGTCTAGTTGCAGACGCTTCCTCTCGAACGCTGCTTCCTTGCCTAACGCAAACTCCCGGCGCGGTTGTTCTCCGCGCAGAAATTCATTCAACAGAATGCAGCCCCATTTGATCTGGTAGGCCGGCAGGAGCCGCCGGGCGCGTTCGCCAAAGCCAGGGTCCGGATTCAGGGCTGCCGTCAACTGGCCCACAAAGTCGTTCCAAAGACCGAGGTACACCGGGAGTTCGGGTTGGCAAAAGAAGTCGCAGGCGAGCTTTGTCGGGTCATCCCAACCCGCGTATTCAAAGTCAAAAAAACGCAGCCGCCCGTCGTCGGCCAGCAGCGCGTTGTGGAAGCCGAAATCCGAGGGCGACAAACATCGCTGGGTCTGGCTTAACGGCGCATCCGTCCAAATTTGCCCCGCAATCCCCGCGCGAATTTTCCGCCAGGCCGGTTTCAATTCCCCCGCCACAAACGCCGCCGCTTCCTGTTCCAGCGGACTCACGGCCGCGATCTGTTCCAAGCGGGCGACGCGGCGCTCCACGCAGGCGAGATGTTCGGCCACGCTAAAACAGGCTTCGGAGGCCAGGGGCAACTGCTGCGCGGCGGTAGTCACCCGCGCCTGATTCAGTTCCGCAATAAACGCCAGCGCCTGGGCGACGTGATCCGCGGTGATTTCCTCCGGGCGCAATTTGCGCCCGGCCACAAACGTAAACAACCCCAGCCGTTGATTTCCGTCCCAGCCCAGCGGCTCGGGCGTCCGCCGCACGCTATGAGACCAGAGATATCCGTAGAACGCCCGCTCCGCTCCGAAACGATCGCGCGGGTCGGCGGGGTTCTGAAAATACGCTTTGAGCAAGCCCGCGCGCCCCGCCAGCGCCACCCGATAGACGCGGTTGTTACCGCCACCGGCCACCGGCTCAATCGCGCAATCGCCCGCGAAACCGTGCGCTTGCAGGAACGGGGTGACGCGTTCGCGAAACTCCGGCGGGACGGGCGGCGGGTTCAACACGCGATGATCCTCCGCACTTCCGCCCAATCCCGGATGCGGTGGAAGCGTTGCTCCCCGGCATAGAGCTGGTTCGGGTCGAACAAAATGCGTTGCACCGCGGCCGGAAAGTTTGATTCGCCGAGAAACTCCGGCAAATCGTCAATGAAATGCGTGCAGCCACATTGCCCGATGCGCGCGAGCTTGGCGGGCTTGGTCAGCTCGAAGAAAACATTCTCCCGTGGCAGGCCGATTTGGGCGGGGTCGAAAAAGCCCTGTTGCGCCAGCCACGCGGTGGCCGCCGCGTGCAGGTCGTATTTCTCGCCCAGGAATGGATGGCGCGTCTTGTGGCTGATGATGCAGGTCGGGATGGCCGCCGTCCGACACGCCTGGAAAAATTCTCTGACGCCGGGATACGGCGCGGCTTCGCTCATGCGCGCTCCATAAACGTAGCCCTGCATTTCCGTCCACGCGGCTTCGTTCTCCACGCGGCGCAGATAATTCCGCACGTCAGATTTGTTGACTGGCACGCCCTCGGGAATCAACCCTCGCTCGCGCGCCACCCGATGGAAGAGGGCGTCGTAGCAGACAATCGTGTTGTCAAAATCAACGCCAAGCCGCATGGGAACGAGGAGAAATCAAAAATGCAAAATACAAAATGCGGAAAGGGGTTGGACCGGAGCGAGCGGAGCGCACAGAGGAGATCCGCTCTGCGATCTCTGCGGCCTCCGGTTGAAGTTTTGGTTTCATCATTTTGCATTTTGCATTTCAAAGCTTCGCTTTGATCCGCGCCGCCATGGCCGTGGCTGTCAGTCCGAAATGCTCGCGTGCTTCCGCCTGCTCGGCGGTTTCATGCAAAAATTCATCCGCGGTGC
>JANOHH010001315.1:0-6486 GCA_031406395.1 Verrucomicrobiota bacterium
GGTTTGGGTTTGGCTCGTCCTGAGGAGAACGATGACCGGCTCCGCACCCGTTTCCTCAAGGAACGCTGCGACTTCGCCGCCAAGTGCAACGCCGGAGCAACACCCAAAATCCGATCGACTCTCTCGGTCGTAGTTGGCAGATCACCCCAACCGAACGATCCTCAATCCCGCTCGTTCGTCACCCGCTGCGACAGTTTCGGGCAATCACCGCGCCCCAATGCCCCGCTCAATCACTGGCCCGCAATCCTCGAAACATAATTCCTTTAATTCCATCACCTTTTGGTCTCGTGCCGAATCCTTTTTTCGAATTCCCGCCCACAAAATTGTACTCGCCTGCGGTTGACGAAATCGAGATGCTCGAATTTGTGAACACCGTTGACCGAAAACAATATTGGACCCATCAAGTCAGTTCTCAAATTCTTGCGCTGCTCGCCTTCGCCCACAATTAGCCATGCCAGAGCCGACCAGAACGCGTCCGTTGTTCACCGGAGGATTTGTGCTGTTCGCGCTCTTGGCTGGATTTGCCCCCGCCTACGCGCTTGATCTCAAGCACGCCGTGATCGTTACGCCGCCCAACCTCTCCGGCCCTGAAAGGAAGGCGGTGACGATGTTGGTTGAGGAAATCGAAAAGCGCGCGCAGGTGCGCTTACCGACGATGATGGCTTGGCCTGCGTCGAATGCACCCGTTATCGCCGTCGGCAACCGGTCCTTGCTGAAGGATTTTGCCGGGCCCTACTCCAAGGAATTGCTGGCAGTGCGCAAAGTTATCGGTCCGGAGGGTTACCGGCTATGCGTCAAGCGTGGCGCGGTGAGTTCAGGTGTCTTTGTCATTGGCGAGGATGCGCGCGGCGTCTTGTTTGGGGTTGGCCGGTTGCTACGGGAGCTCCGCATGTCCTCCGGTCGTGTGACCCTCGCAGATGATTTGGACGTTGCCACCGCGCCCAAGTATCCGCTACGTGGGCATCAACTCGGTTACCGGCCCAAAACCCATTCCTACGATGCCTGGGATCTGCCCATTTGGGAGCAATACCTCCGCGACCTCGCTGTCTTCGGTTGCAACGCCATCGAGTTGATCCCGCCGCGCTCGGACGATGATGCCGACAGCCCGCATTTCCCGCGTCCGCCGATGGAGATGATGACCGGCATGTCCAGCCTTGCCGATTCCTACGGGTTCGATGTGTGGGTCTGGTATCCCGCGTTGGATAAGGATTACTCGGATCCGAAAACTGTCGAGTCCGCGTTGCACGATTGGGGTGAAGTTTTCTCCAAGTTGCCGCGCCTCGATGCCGTGTTTGTTCCGGGCGGCGATCCCGGTCACACGCCGCCAAAACTTCTCATGCCCCTGCTGGCGAAGCAAACCGAGAACCTGCATCGCTACCATCCCAAGGCGCAGATGTGGGTTTCGCCGCAGGGCTTCACCCAACCATGGTGGGATGAGTTCATGACCATCGTGCGCGAAGAACAACCGGCGTGGCTCACGGGCATCGTCTTCGGCCCACAGGTGCGGCTCGACACGGTGAAACTCCGAGCCTTGCTGCCGGCGAAATATAAACTGCGCCATTACCCCGACATTACCCATAACCGGCAATGCCAGTTCCCGGTGGCCGACTGGGACACGGCGTTCGCGATCGCCGAGGCGCGTGAATGTGTGAACCCGCGCCCACGCGCTTATGCAAACATCTTCCGTATCTTTCAACCGCCGACCATCGGTTTCATCACCTACTCGGAGGGTTGCAACGACGACGTGAACAAGGCCGTCTGGTCCGGGCTGGGTTGGGATCCGAACCGCGACGTGACCGAAATTCTCCGCGACTACGGCCGTTATTTTATCGGCGACCAATTCGCGGATGAGTTCGCGCAAGGCGTACTCGCGCTCGAAGAAAACTGGCGCGGCCCGGCGCTGCAAAACCCAGGCATCGAAACCACCCGGCAAAAGTTTCAAGCGATGGAGCGCAAGGGCGGACCATCCTTGCGCGCGAATTGGCGCTTCCAAATGGCGATGTTCCGCGCGGCTTGCGATGCCTACGTCCAGCAGCGCCTAGCCCACGAGCAAGACGTGGAACGCAAGGCCATGTCATTACTGCAACAATCTCCGACGGAGGGTTCGCTCGCCATGATTGACGCGGCGCAGACGACGCTCGGCCGCGCACGGACGAATCACGTGGCCAGGGATTTGTGTGGGCAGGTTTACGCTCTCGGCGATGCTTTATTTCAGAGCATCCGCATGCAACTCAGCGTCTCGCGCCATCGCGCCATTGCCTCCGACCGCGGGGCCACGCTCGACACGATTGATCTGCCGCTCAACAACCGGCTCTGGCTCACCGGCCGCTTGCAAGCCATCCGCAAGCTGCCGGACGAAGCGTCACGTCTCGTGGCCATCCGTGAAATCGTGAACTGGACTGATCCTGGCCCGGGTGGGTTCTATGACGATCTCGGCGACCTGACGCGCCAGCCGCATCTCGTGCGTAACCCGAATCCGGAAGCCGATCCCTCCAACTTGGAATCGGCATTCGTCGGCTTCGCCGACCAAAAAGGCCGGATCACGGACCCGGATTATTTGGACACCGCCCTGCGTTACTCCTGGCTCAACCACGCGGAAACCTTGCGGGCGACACCGCTGCGGCTGCGTTATGAGAAGCTCGATCCCAACGCGAGCTACCGCGTGCGGGTCGTCTATGGTGGTGACAGCCTTCAAAAGCCCATCCGCCTGATGGCCAACGACACGATTGAAATCCATCCGCTGATGCCAAAGCCGCAGCCGATCAAACCAATCGAGTTCACCATCCCGCACGAGGCCACGGCGAAAGGGGAATTGACCTTGAGTTGGAACGGGGATGCAACTTTGGGTGGCAATGGCCGCGGTTGCCAGGTCTCGGAAGTGTGGTTCATCAAAGAATCCTCCAAGCCCGTTCGCTAAACCGCCATCGATTTTTAACCGACCTATGAAATCTGAAAAACCACCATCACGTCCTGCTAAGTGGGAAAACCCCGTCAAAGCTAAACTAAGCAAAGGCGAGTCCGTCATTGGAATTGTCATCAGCGTGAACAGCGTGGAAGTGGCGGCCCAGGCGGCGGCCATGGGATTTGATTTCGTGTGGATCGAGATGGAGCATTCGCCGGTCAGTTTGGAAACCGTGCGCAATGTTGTGCTGGCCACGCGCGGCTTGCCCGCCGTGCCGTTCGCGCGGGTGCCGGTGAATGAACTTTGGACGGCCAAGCGGTTACTGGATGCCGGCGTGCTTGGGGTGGTGTTTCCCTTCACCAGCACGCCGGAACTGGCGCGACGTGCCGCCGCCGCATGCCACTATCCGCCTGCGGGTTTGCGCGGTTCGGGGGCGGATCTCGCCCAGTTCCGTTGGCCCGCACCCGAAGGTTATTATGATTTTGCAGACAAGAACGTTCTGGTCGTGGTGGTGGTTGAGGATACCACCGCGCTCGCCCACATTGATGAGATCGCGGCTACCCCGGGCATTGACGTGTTGTTCATCGGTACCAGCGACCTGTCATTCTCGCTCGGCCTGCGGGGCAACCAGGATCATCCGAAGCTCGACGCCGCCATCGCCAAAATCGTGGCGGCAGGGAAGAAAAACGGCAAGTTTCTCGGCCGGCCGGGGCTGACCGTGGCGCACATCAAGAAATTCCAGAAGCAGGGCTTTCAGTTTTTCCACAGCGCCACCGATACTGAATTCATGGCCCGCGGCGCCGCGCAATTGCTCCAGCCGTTCGGCAAATCCCTCCGCGCGCTTTCCAGCGTCGGCGTGTGAGCCACGAGGGGTGAGGGGCGAGGTAGGGGCGTCGCGCTGCGACGACCAGCGCCGCGTGCCAACGGCGCAACGCCTTGACTGGAGACTCACGATATCGCGAAATGGTTCCGGCCCTGCACGGGCCGGGGTCGTCGCAGCGCGACAACCCTACCCTCGCTCAGGGATCACACGCTTTGTAGTTCCGACGGTTCCGATAGCTACTCGTGACCTCGACTCTGACCAAGGCAGAATATGAACGACGATCAACTTGAAGAACACCTCCGCCGCCAACCGCTGCGCGAAATCCCGACCCACTGGCGCGCCGAGATACTGTCCGCCGCGCAGGCCGCCGGCCCTCGACCCTCGGCCCTCGACCCTCAACCGAGCCTGCTCTCAACTCTCATCGCCCAACTCTCATCCGTCCTCCGACCTCACCCGCAAGCCTGGGCCGGGCTGGCCGCGCTGTGGGTGGTGATTCTCACCCTGCAACTCACGTCCCGCGATCCCACGGAAATTGTCGCGCGGAATACGCCGCCCCCCTCGCCGGAAATGCTCACGGTCCTGCGACAACAGAAGTTGTTGCTGGCCGAACTGGTCGAACGACCCGAGCCGCGCGCGGCCGAACCGCCCAAAGCCCTTCCGCTCCGACCGCGCAGCGACCGTTACTGGGAATCTGCCACGGTCTGACCGTCATGAATCCAAAACTAAAAAATTTCCTGACCATCTCGTGGAATGATCCGCGTGCTTTCTTTTTCGGGCTCTTGTTACTCTGCCTGCTCCCGTTTGCGGTTACGGTGATCGTTGTCCAATCGCAAAACCGACCGTCGGGCGTGGTTCTATTGATTGCTTCCATCGCTGTCGTTGGTGCCGTGATGGCGCTTGTTGGATTTGTGCTTTCCTGGATCCCGCCGATGCGACGATTGTTTGAACGACTGTTGCGCCGCCGTTTTTTTTATCTAGCCTGCCTGATCACTCTCGTTGCGCTGTTTTACACGGTAGAAAACTGGCGCGGCCAGCGGGCGTGGGAGAAGCATCGCAAGGGCTGGGAAGCGAAAGGTGAAAAGTTTAATCTCGTTTCACTCGCGCCACCGCCTGTGCCGGACGAACAGAATTTTGCGATGACGCCGTTGTTTAAGACGGCGCTAGAATTCCGACGCGTACGGCCGGACACGAATGCTTTGGCGCATTTGGAAAACATTTCAACGTCGTTACCGTCCGAACGTGGCGGAAATGAATCTTTGCCGTTGGGAAACTTGGCCAAGGGTAACCTGGCCGACCTTGCGGCGTGTCGGGAATTCTATCGCAGCAACACCAATTATCCCCAGCCTGCAAACTCCGGAACCGCCGCTGCGGACATTCTCGTGGCGCTTGGTAAATTTGACGCGGATATAAATGAACTGCGCGAAGCCGCCGCCAACCGCCCTTATTCACGGTTCCCGATCAGTTACGACCTGGAGCCGTCCACCCACATCCTGCTGCCCCATCTCTCGCATCTAAAGCGGCTTATCCTCGTCGTCAATCTGCGAACCATCGCTGAGCTGGAGGTCGGCCAAACACAGAATGCCTTTAAGGACTTGCAACTGAGTTTTCGTTTGACTGATGCAATCAAAGGCGAACCGATCTTGATGAATCATTTGGTGCGGATCGCAACGCTAGCCATCCCTCTTCAAGGTTTACGTGAAGGTTTGTCCCGACACGCGTGGGACGATCCACAACTCGCCGCGTTGGAGCAGTATCTCGGCTCGGTTAATTTGTTGGCTGAATATAAACAAGTGATTCGTGGCGAGCGCATCTTTAGCACCAGTGCGTTGGATTACCTGCGCCGGCATAGATTTACCCAGGATGTCAACCAATTCACAGGCGAGATTGGGGTCGCAACCCCTATTGGCCCGGTATTTCCCGGCGGCTGGTTTTACCAGAACATGCTTGCGATTTCGGAAATGCACCAGGATTCGGTGCTGGCCTGTGTGGAGGAGAATGCCCGTCGCGTTTTCCCCGTATCCAATCAGCGATTGGAAATGGCGACCGCCACTCTAGTTAATAGTCGATTCCATCCCTATCGGGTATTCGCGTCCATGCTGTTTCCGGCTGTCGCCAAAGCCACCTTGAAAGCGGCCCACATGCAAACCTTCGTTGACGAAGCCCGAGTCGCCTGCGGCTTGGAACGTTACCGGCTGGCGAATGGAAAATTTCCCAAGAAGCTCGAAGCCATCGTGCCGCGTTTCATAGCCGCAATTCCCAACGATGTAATGGACGGCCAACCGCTTCGTTACCGCACCGCGCCCGACGGTGGCTATGTCATTTATTCGATCGGCTGGAACGCCAAGGACGATGGCGGGGGACTTGCCCTTTCGAGAAGTGGCAAAAATGTGAACACCGAAGAAGGCGACTGGGTCTGGAAATATCCGGCAAACTGACTCCGAGCCCTGATCTTAATCTTGATCGTAATCTTAATCCTAATCTTTGTCCCTCG
Organism: Verrucomicrobiota bacterium; assembly: GCA_031406395.1. Classification (GTDB taxonomy): domain Bacteria; phylum Verrucomicrobiota; class Verrucomicrobiia; order Limisphaerales; family JADLHS01; genus JADLHS01. The sequence continues at coordinate 6,217 of JANOHH010001315.1, forward strand.
ATCCTTAACGCCGGTACGAAAGGCGGCAGTCGACGTGAGGCTCTGAGTTTTTACCGAAGCAGACCGCAAATACCGGAAGGCGTGTGTTGAACGCTCGCCCTCATCCCGGCCTTCTCCCCCAGGAGAGGAGAATCATCCGCCGCCGCACGCGATAACCTGCGACTGAGTTGGCCCGACGATCATTGAGTAATCAGCCGACGGAGAAATGCTGTTCCCTCTCCTCGGGGGAGAGGGTTAGGGTGAGGGCGGTCGTGGCACACTCTCCTGGAG
>JANOHH010001341.1:0-12392 GCA_031406395.1 Verrucomicrobiota bacterium
ATCACCGGTGAACGCAATTCGTCCTGCGGTCGGCTGAGAAAGTGGGCCATCGCCAGGATGAAGGCCAGCTTGGCGAACTCGGAGGGTTGGAGGCTGAAGAAACCCAGGTCGAACCAGCGTCGGGCGCCACCCCGGATCGTCCCGAAAATGGGAACGGCGGCCAGCAGCAAGATCGTACCCCAGTAAGCGACGAAGGACCAACGGGCCAACGTGTGGTAATCCACCAGGCACAGCGCCACCGCAGCCCCCACGCCGACGCCGTACCATACGATCTGACGAAACCAGAGCTGCTTGAGAATTGGCAAATTGGCGGCAGTTTCGTTTACCATGGTCGCACTGAACACGAAGGCAACCCCCACGAGCATCAGTCCGACGATGGCGGCAAGTTGCAGCCGGTCGAGCCGGGGAGCGCTTTCGTTGAGGGCAATGGAGTTCATCGAGTGGCGGCCGTCAGAGTATTTGTGGCTACCGGCTTGTTGAAGTTTTGCAGCGCAATATAAACGTCGCGAGCAATGGGCGCACAGGTCGAACCGCCGGAAGCACCGTTCTCCGCCATGACCACGACCGCGAAATACGGTTTCTCATAGGGCGCGAAGGAAATAAACCAAGTGGTGTTTTGCTTCTCCCCTTGTTCCGTTCGCTCCGCGGTACCGGTCTTGCCACAAACGCGAAAGCCTGTCCCCAAAACCTGTTTGCCCGTGCCTTCAGGATCTTCAGTTTCGGCCAGCATCGCCTCACGCAGTAGCTTCAGACTTCGCTGGCTTACCCCAAGAGAGTCGCGGACGCGGCCCTTCGCATACACGGTCGAGGGGTCTATGCCAGCGGGGTCGGAAGATTCGCGCCGGTCAACCAGCCGCGGCCACAAGACCTTCCCACCATTCGCCAAGGCGCTGGTCATCACGGCCATTTGCAAAGGAGTCACGTCCATTTCGCCTTGGCCAATACAGATGTTCGCGGTGGCGCCAGCGGGCCAGTTGGCGCGAATCCGCTTGGCGCTGGGAAAATGTCCGGCGGCCTCCTGCATCAACGGCAGGCCGATGCGTTCGCCGAGGTGCAGCCGCTGGCCGAGTTCCACCACTCGTTCAAAAACGCCGGGTCGGAGTCCGTTCGTGATAAAATAGGCATTGCTCGAACGGAGCAGGGCCCGGCGCAGGTCGTAGTCCCCGGGCGGCGCGGTGTCGCGGAAGGGCTGTTTGCCGACGCGGATGATACCCTTGGCTTGATTTGCGGGGTTCGTTTCAACGCGGTAAATTTCCTGCGGGTTCAAACCATTCTCGAGCGCAGCCAGCGCAACGATGGTCTTGAAAATCGAGCCGGCCTGATATTGCTCAGCGGTGGCGCGGTTCTTCTGCACCCCGAGATCCTTGTCGTGCCAGCGCTTCAGTTCTGCAGCGGTAAAGCCCTTGATAAAATGGTTCGGATCGGAGCTGGGCGACGACGCCACCGCCAGCAGGTCCCCGGACTCAACCTCCATGACCACGACCGCCGCACGCGCCTCGGGACCAAGGAACTTACGGATCGAGGCCTCGGCAGCTTGTTGGATTTTCAAATCGAGCGTCAGGACGACGTTTTGACCGGGTTCGACTGCGCTCCAGACGTTCTCGGTCTGACGATAGCCGAGGTTGTTAACCTGTACCGATTTTGCCCCCGCCCGCCCTCGCAGTTGCGGGTCGAAGCCGCCTTCAATTCCCACCAACCCGCGGTAGTCCGGCATGCGATACCAGAAAAATGCCTCCTCGCCCTCGGCGGAGCTGTCGTCCTTGCGCAAGTAACCCAGGACGTGGGCCGCAGTTGTACCGAAGGGATAAACCCTTCGGGGTTGCACCTCCAGCTCCAGCCCGCGCGAGATGAAGGATTCCTCCGCGAACCGCGCGAGATGCAGGCTGGAGATATTGCTGACCACGGGATACGGCAGCGAGAGGCGCGTTTCGTAGTGCCGGGAGAAGTTCGTGTAGTCCAGCGTGAGGGGCGTTTTTAGTACGTCGGCGACCTGACTCACAACCCCTTTGGCGACGCGATACCGCGAGTCGCGCGCGACGGTCTGGGCTTGACCATCCTTGAGTTTGACGAATTGGGTGGTGATGCTCGTGAAGCCGAGCCAATCCTTCCAGAACGGCAGATCGTTGGTCACGACCCGGCGATGGCGGGTGCGGGTATACTCCTTCTTGAACGCGCCGCTGAGATCTTCGAGGTAGAGATTGATGTTGTAACTGGGGCGGTTGTCTGCGAGCACCACTCCGTTACGATCGCTAATTTTCCCGCGCACGGCGGGCAGACGGACGGAACGGAAGGATTGAATTTCCAGACTTTCCTGATAGTGGCCGGCATTGACAATCTGTACCCACCACAGTCCGGCGAACAGCACCGCCAAGCTGGCGCAAAGCAGAATCGTTAGCAACTGAAGTTGCGGGTCATTCCGTTTTAGTTGGTCAAAAACTAACATTGTATTCAGTCCAAAGTCGAATACCTGAAGTCTAAAGTCATCGGGATGTCAGTTGTCGGCAGCAACTTTAGACTTTGGGCATTAGACATTAGACTCATGGTCAATTATTCCTCCGACGACGGATTTCGCGGTCGGGACGGAAACTGGTTTCGATGATGCGCTGGTAGCCGAGCGCGTGGTTCAACCAGCCAAAGGTGATAAAAAAGATGGGCGCGGCCACGGCTCCACCGATGCTCATCACCCCCCATTGCCAGAGCGAACCCCAACCGAGCAGGGGCGGCTGACCGAGCGTCAGCAGGATGAGGACGGACACGGCCGGCGCCACGGCGCTGGCGAGCAGGCCGAGAACAAATTGGGCGTAAATTTGATCGCGTAAAATCAGATCGCGACGTTGTTGCACTAGGAAGCCAACCAGCAGGAGCGGCAGCACACTTGTGCCAAGCGGATTGGCGGAAAGGGTGTCGAAGAGCAAACCGCCCAGGACCGCCACCGTGATCATCATGGAAGGGCCAGAGCTCAAAGCGGTGTAAACCATCAGCGCTGGCAGCAGGTCCACCTGCGCGCCGAGCAGATGCCGGACGCCGAGGAACACGCCGGCTCCAAAGACAGCCACTACGGTCGCGAGTAGGATCAGAATATTCGGTAGCGTGGTCATGGAAACAGCACCCATACCTCTTCGAGCGCGTTTAGGTTAACCGCCAACTTCACCTGGGCTTCGGTGTAAAGACCGGATTCAACCGACCGCGCGTCGGCGACGGTACCGATGGGAATGCCCTTGGGGTAGATGGCGCTGAGTCCGCTGGTGACCACGCTTTGTCCGGGCTTGAGATTCGCGTGATTGGCGAGATAGGTCAGGTTGACGAACGATCCATCAAATAGCCCGGCGCTGGTGATGATACCCGACTCCGCGGTTTCGCCCAGAATGGTGGCGGGGACCTTGCAGTTTGGGTCCCCAATCAGGACAACGCGCGCACTGGTCATATCCACTGCTGACACCCGACCAATAAGTCCATCCGGGGTGAGAACAGGCATGTTCTCCCGTACATTGTCGAGGGTGCCACGGTCGATTTGCACGGTGCGCCACCAGTTCGCCGGATCGCGCGCGATGACACGGGCAAGTTTGAGTTTCCAGGGGGCTTTTTGCTTCCAGTCCACGAGCTGCCGCAGGCGGATGTTTTCGCGGGTGGTTTCGCCTGCTTGCATTGCCTGACAGCGCAACTCCTGATTCTGGCGGCGGAGGGTCTCGTTGGCGCGGATCAGTTCGCTCTTGGGCAGCAGGGTGTCGCCGGCTTTGGCCGCGGCTTGCTGGGCGGCCCCGGTCGCACCAAAGAGCGGCAGAAAGATGCTGCCAATGGCGAGTTTGAGGCGTGCGGTAGTGCTACCCGGCAGGTTCAAGACCAGCAAAGTGAGCAAAGCCACGAGGGCTAAAGCGATATAATACGGCCGCTTAAACATCTGTTCGCGTCATGCGCCGGAAATCTCCGGCATTGTCGCACGGCGAACGCTGAGGGAATTACTTGGCGTTGGTAGTGACCCGCTTGAGAAATTGGAGTTCCTCCAGGACCCGACCGGTGCCCAAGGCGACGGCGGTGAGCGGGTCATCGGCAATGTGGACGGGCAGGCCGGTTTCTTCGGCCACCAGTCGGTCAATGCCGCGCAACAATGCCCCGCCACCCGCCATCACAATGCCGCGATCAACAAGATCGGCGGCGAGTTCTGGCGGACAACGTTCGAGGGTCAGGCGGATGGATTCCAATATGCTTGAAAGCGGCTCCTGCAAGGCTTCGCGAACTTCTTCCGAGCGGATGGTCAGCGTTTTCGGCAGACCCGAGCTCAGATCACGGCCCTTCACTTCCATGGTTAATTCCTGCTCCTGCGGAAAGGCCGAGCCGATACGTATCTTGACTTCTTCCGCAGTGCGTTCTCCGATCATTAAGTTGTAGGCCCGTTTCATGTGCGCCACGATCGTGTCGTCGAATTCGTCCCCGCCCACCCGCAGGCTGCGGCTGAAGACGATGCCGGCCAGGGAGATGATTGCGATTTCGCAAGTCCCGCCGCCGATATCCACGATCATATTGCCCGCCGGTTCATGTACCGGCAGACCGACTCCGATGGCCGAGGCCATCGGCTGTTCGATTAAATAGACCTCCCGCGCCCCAGCGTGCGTGGCCGAGTCTTTAACCGCCCGTTTTTCCACTTCAGTAATTCCCGAGGGCACCGCCACCACGACGCGTGGGGCAATCAATTTTCGGTGATGCACCTTCTGGATGAAGTGGCGCAACATGGCTTCGGTGATTTCGAAGTCGGCAATCACGCCGTCCTTCATGGGGCGGATGGCCACGATGTTTCCGGGCGTTCGGCCCAACATCCGCTTGGCTTCCTCCCCCACCGCCAGCACGTTGGTAGTGCCCGCCTGAATAGCCACGACGGAGGGTTCGCGCAATACAATGCCCCGGTCTCGTACATAGACGAGCGAGTTGGCAGTGCCAAGGTCTATCCCAATGTCGTTGGAAAACAGGCTTTTAAGTTGCGTCCACATGAACTGAACCTAACACCCGCAAGTAAAGAGACGCCCGGACGGCTGGTCAAGTGTATTCCCCGTTTACGATCGACGCGAGCGAACCAATCGTGACGACAGCTGTTTTCGTTTTCTAGAGGCTGAGGTTCACAATTGCCGAGTCAACCGAATCGGCAAAAGAGGTCATAAGGACTGATAGCCCCGCCAATCCTCCAGTGGTGGTCAGGGCTCTCCGCCCCGTTCGGAATACAACTTCGCTAGCTCGAGCATCAGGTTTTCAAGTCGGCGGTAGTATTCTTCGTTCCCGAGTTGCGGCTTGGAGTCGCGGAGTCGGGCAATGGCCACCTCCAACTCGTCGCGACGGACGCGGCGTTCGGGTGGCATCTTCTGCTCCTGCTCACTGCGCAAGAGATGCAACTGGTGGGCGCGAAGTCCGTCCACCGCTCCACCGTCGGCTGATTTTTTCACGGCGCGCACGCCCCGAAAGAAATCCGCCGGCGTCCCCAGATTGTCGCCGTTGTCGTCGAGCAGGGCGTGCTCGGTGGCCAGGCGACCGTCCGTCTCGTAGAACTCCGTGACGCGGCGGGAGGCCATGAGGAAGGCTTCCAGTAGCGATGTCTGGCCGTCTTTGTCGAGGTCCGCCTTTGGGTCGATGATGGCGGTGGCGAGGAACTGACCAAAGCGCGCGTAGTTCTGTTCGAAGCCGCTCTTGGTGGCGGTCACGATCACGCGGCCCGGCGCCGAGAGTTTGTTGATGAACGGACTGCTGGCCGACGCGCAGTTGATGACGACCACCGGCCGACGAAATGGTTTCAACCACTCGGCCAGATCGGTCGCGGACAAATCCGGGCCGCGCAGGTTAAACTTCGCTTCCTTGCCATCGAACGTCCCATGGCCGATCAATACCACCCACAGTTCCGCCGTGGAGTTCGTAGGTTCGTTGGCCAGTGCCTGCTTCAGGAAGGACAAGTCAGTCGTTGCGTTGGTTGGATTGAGGCCGACGACGAGGTGGTTCGCCCCCGCCTTTTCGCTCGCTTGCGTCCAAAGCTCCGACCACTTAGCGAACTCCTTGCCGAAATCTTCCTCGCCCGCCGCGCCGACAGCCACGATGACGGTGACACGATCACTCGCATTCGTCCCATCAGTCCCGCCTGCGAACGACGCAGTTCCGGCCAAAAACCAAAACACCAGCAATACAATAACCCCCGTAGACGCAAACGTCAGGAGGCGGAGACTCGCGCCTTTGAACAAATCCGCCTCCTCACGTCGGCGGCTACGATTCATGCTCACGCCATTCCTTTCCATCGTCGCAGTCCCCACTCGGCGGCGAAGCAAGTCAGCGCCAGCAGAAACACCCACGGCTGATGCCACAATGGCGTGGTCACGCTCTCCGTAACCGGCGCATTCCGGTTCGGCAGCTTCTCCGCGAACGCAGCCAGGTTGTTCACGGAAATCACTTCGCCGCCCGTTTGGCGTGCGAGGTTCTCCAGCAACGCGCGATTGGGTTTGAGCGACTTGAATTCTTCCGCCGCTGGATCCGCCGTCCAACCGGCTTGCGTTCGGCCAACCTCCACACCATCCGCATCGGTCACCACGGCTTCGGCCAGATAGCCGCCGGTCACACGCGGGACATAGGTCGTTTCGTAAAGACCAGCTTCGGTGAGTGCCGACTCGGCGTTGAGGCGAGTGCGATTTGTAGCCGCCGACGTAAGGAGGCGGACCGCTGTGGATCCGCTCAAAGCATCCGCCTCCTCACGTCGGCGGCTACGGTCATCCGCATTGGTCATGGGCGTCACCGTGATTTTTACCGTCGCGTTGTCCAGTGGTTTGAACTCCTTGTCCCGGGCCCGCACCTGCAACGACATCGCCTGGTCCGGATCCTCCCGCTTGATTTCCGCCAGAAAACTAATTCGCTCCGGCACATCGGCAATCAGCCAGCGGATCATCTGCCGCCACGCCTTGTCCTGATCGCTGCGGGTGGCTTCATCGCGCAAACCCCAGCGCCACAAATCCCCGAGCAGCAGCGCGCCCACGCGGCCATTGCCAAACCGTTGCGCCACGAGCGCCGGATATTTTCCACCGCTCTCGTCCTGCGCCTCGGCGATAACGCTCGCGCCGGGTTTCGTGCCACGCACACGGTTCAAGACCTGAAGCGCAGGCATCTCGGTGAGCCGCGTCCGCTCGGCGGCTTCGTTATCGCGCAAGCGCGCCCACGGTTCCAACCAGCCATGCGGCGTAAGGTTCAAACGCAGATTTGCCGCCGGTTTCGCCTCGTCCACGTAATCGAGATAAACCGGCAGCATTTCGCCAACGGGAGTGTGCTCGTATTTGCCCTGATGAAACGACTCCGCGCCGCCCAGCATCAGAAAACCGCCGCCGCGCTCGGATACGAACTTTTGCAGCAGCGACATCTGATCGCGGGTGAAAAACTCCGCCTCGAGGTCGTCGAGAATCACCGCGTGATACTTGAAGAGCGCTTCGGCGGTCTTGGGAAATCCGCCGGCCAATTCGGTCGCATCCTTCGTGTTGAGGCGGATCAACACCGGTTCCTGGTAACCCTCCGTGTCTTCGGTCGTCCGATCAAAACCCCGAAAGAGCGGGTTGCTCGCTTCGCCGGGGCGGCTGCGAAAGGCAAACTGGCCGAAGCCTTTCTCGCGTTTCGCAATGCGAATCAGCCCGATGAGTTCCACCTGCGCATCCTCGGCGAGCGCGCGGTTCAGAAACTTGAACTCCCAATTGGGCCGCCCGCTGACGTAAAGAATTCGATACGGTCCTTTGCCGCGATCCACCGTGACGGCGCGCGTGTTGTTGGCCAGTGTGGCTTCCGGGGAAGTCTCCGGTTGCGCGAACTGACCGAGTTCATCTTTGGCGGAGACTCGCACGCGATAGAACGAAATCCCACTTTTCTCCGGGCGTAGTTGAAAGCGGAACGCATCGCTGTCCCGCGTGGCCCGTTGGCTCAACTCCTGAACCACCTTGCCGCCTTGATCCAACAATTGCGCCGTGATCATTCGACCGCCATAGCCGCCCGCCCACACTTCAGCCTGCACCGTCACCGGCTGATCCTCAAACGCCGTCTGGCTCACGGCGATCTTCTGAATCGCAATGTCGTTGATCGTGTCATCGCGACCGATCACCACCGGATAAATTGGCGGGAGCCCGGTCACGTCGAGCTTTCCGTCCGGCAGGTCCGTGGCGTTGCCGTCCGTGAGCAAGAGCACCCCCGCGAGCGCTTGGCCGCGAAAGCGTTCGCCAATCGTGCGCAGCGCCGCACCAATGGACGAAGCGCGGCCGTCGAAAGTGAGTTCCGAAAAATCCTTTGTGGTTTGCAGCCGCGAATCGAAAAGGTAGCGGCGAACTTGGAAATTCTGCTCCAGTTTGTCCTGCCAGTTGCCGGATTGCGGGGCGAGCAGATTGGTGAGCGCCGCGCCGCGGGTCTGGGTTTCGCCGAGGTCTTTAAGGCCCATGCCCTGACTGTTGTCGGCGACGACGGCGAGGAAATTAACCCCGGGCCGCGCACGTTGCGTGCTCCACAGCGGTTCGAGCAAACAGGCGAGTAGCGCGGCCAGACCCAGCAATTTCAGAAACGCGCAGGCGGTGCGGAGTTGCTTGTCCACGGGTGCCCGGAGATAAGTCCAGACGAGCAGCAGAATCGCGACGACGAGAAAGCCCACGGCGGGCAGCAGCCATTCGCGAGCAGAGATAAGGATTGCGGCAAGCATCATCGTAGCCGCCGACGTAAGGAGGCGGATTCTGGGATCGTGGAGAGAAAGATGGTTCGACGCTCGCCCTCACCCCGACCCTCTCCCCCAGGAGAGGGAGAATCATCGTCCGCGTTCAGACAATTTGGAGGTTCCGGTATCTCGTGTGGCTTCTGGCGAGAATTGAGAAAGCGCAGTGATTGTAATGGTGACTCCAGAATGTTTGCACCGCGCCGAAATGCTCTCCCTCTCCCTGGGGGAGAGGGTCGGGGTGAGGGCGGGCGTGTTTCTAAATCCACTTTTGATCCGCACCTCACTTCGGGCCTCCAGCGTCGGTCGCGGTCGTCGGCTCGCTCTTCCCGAGTTGCTCGTAATAACGCCGCACCAACTCGGAGTAGCGCGTAGGGACGGGATCGCGGTCAATCGGCACCAGCGCTTCTTTCGACTCGCGGCGGGCAAGTTCCTCACTGATGCGCGTGCGCAATTCAACCAGCGGCCCGGCGATTTCCATTTTCACCAAGTCCCACTGCGGCTCTTTGGAGTGGCGCTTCAGATCCTGCCGGGCGTTGCGGGCGCGGTCACGAATCCGCGCGGCCTCGGCGCGCAGTTCGGGCACATCCAACATTTCTTCCACGTCGCGCAACCGCTCCGACCACTGCGCGTATTCTGCGCCGGTGATCGGGCCGCCAGCAAAACTACTACCTTCTTCACCCCCCACTTGGTCGAGGAAACTACCGCCCCCACCGCGTTGTCCGCCGGGCTGACCGGGTTGGTTCGACCGCGCCTGTCCGCTTTGACCCTGCGGCGAACTCGCCTGCGGCTGGCCGCCTTGCTCACCTTGTCCGCGCTGGCCGGATTGGGCTTGTTGTCCTGGTTGTTGGCCTTCCTGCACAGGTCCATTTTGCTGCGCATCACCTGGTTGACCTTGCCCTGGCTGAGATTGATTTTGCGCCGATTGCTGACCTTCACGTCCCTCGTAGCCGCCGACGTGAGGAGGCGGATTTGTTGACGTGAGGTCAGACGGGCGATCCGCCTCCTCACGTCGGCGGCTACGGTCAGCTTGCGCCAGCTCGCGCTCCAGTTGCCGGCTCAGTTCGTCGAGTTCATTGCGCGCGAGCCGCAACGCTTCCGTGTCGTCGCCGAGCACGCTTTCCGCCGCGCGTTCGACGCCGGTCTTGAGATCGTTGATGCTGCGGCGGGCGCGCGCTTCCAGATTGTCCGCCTCGGCGGGAAAACCTTCGCGCAACAGATCGGCGCTTACTTCCACGGAGGTTCGCCCCACGCGCCGGCTTTCGCGCAAGCGCTCATAGACACTCTGGCGCAATCGGCCCTGTGTCAGCAGATCATCGCTCGTCTCCTGCAAATTCTTCGCGTCATCCTGCGTCGCCTTGCGCAACGTTTCGTAAAGCTGGCGCGACAGCAGCGGCTCGACCGGCTCGGCCTTCTGCGTAACCTCGGTGGCGTTTTTCACGAGTTCGTCCATACGCTTCTTTTGCTCATCAAACTCTGATGCGAGTTCCTTCCGCTCGTCCGAATCAGTGAGCGTCTTGCGCTGGGTCGAGTCTGTGAGAGCGTCGAGCTTCTGGCCGATGTCTTCCTGCTGCTGCGCGAGATCACGCGCCTGACTGCGCAATTCCCGCATGTCCTCGGCGAACTGGCTGGAATTCTTTTTCCGGAAATCATCCCGCATCTGCTGCAAATCCCGTTGCGCGCGGGTGCCCGACGACAAGGCCTGCGAAACTTCGCCGCGCTCCATTGCCTCGGACGCCTGCTGCACTTGCTCGCGCGTCTGGTCGAGCTGCTGCCGCGCCTCGGCCAGCTGCGACTGATTCTCCGGTCGCTCCATGCGCTGGCGCAATTCATCCACGTCCGCGAGCATTTGTTGCTGCTCCTCCTGCAGGCGCTTCAATTGCTGGCGCAGTTCCTCGCGCTCGACGGCAGTTTTCGCTGCCGACAACGCGGCCTGCAATTCCTTGAGCCGTTCGTTCACGTCCTGCTGGCGTTGGGCCAGCTCCTTCAACCGGTTGAACGCCTGCAACTGTTCGCGCTGCTGCGGATTCTGCGGCGGCGCGGCCTGCCGCTCTGTCTCGTAACGGTTCTGCGACTGGCGCAAGTCCAGTTGGTCCAACTGCCGTTGCGCCCGTTGCCCGCGGCTGCTCTGGCCCGGCTGTCCTGGTTGACCCTGCGCCACTTGCGTTTCGCGCGCCGCCAGCCGGAGCAAAGCCTGATACGCGGATTGCTCGGCGGACAAGGCCGGCGGCAAGGCTTTGGGTGAATTGTCATCCGCAGCACGAGTGAGTTCCTCGGTCGCTTTCGCCATCTCCTTTTCCACCGTTTGGAGCAACGCTTTCGCGCGCGGATCTTCCGATTGCTCGATGCGGTTACGCACTTGTTCAAGCGCGTTTTCCTGCAACTCCTTCACCGCCAACGCATCGGGCTTGAAATTCACCGTCGGCGTCGTGCCCGTTTCCCGGCGCTGAATGTTCCAGGTCGCGGTGATGATTTGTTTCTGCAACTCGGCCAATTTCTCGGCGGCGTTTTGACCTTGCTGTCCCGGTTGCTGTTGTTGTTGGGCGTTCGGGTCTTGGGCCTGCCCTTCCCGGAAGATTTCCTCGAATGGTCGCACCTCGGCGAAAAACATATCGCTCGTCGTGCGGCGGGGCTGAGCGTCCGGGCCGATGTCGTCCGCCCAGAGGTAATAGCTCAACAATTCGTCCACCTGGGCGCCGAGATTTTCCAGCGGCACCAGATGATCGAATGCGCGCTTCTCGTGCGGTCCGGCCGAACTACCAAGCTCGACGAACTTCGGCTCCTTTCCGGCCAGATTATAGGCAAAGCCAAATCCTTTGAGGCCAAAATCATCCGAGGCTTCGGCCTGGAAGGCGATTTCCTCCAAAGCGGAAACACGTTGATCGCCTTTCGGAAACGCGAACTTCAGCTCCGGGGCGCGATTGGTGAGCGCATCAATCACGAACAGCGGCGGCACTTTATTCGTGCGGCCCGCGTCGTCCACGAGCATGAGTTCATAGCGACCGCTCTTTTCCAGTTTGAAGTTGGAGACGTAAACGTTGGGGCGATTCGTGTCCGCGCGCAGCGAGATTTGCGGACCGGCTTTCGGTGCCAGCGTCGCGGACTTGACCGCCTTGTTCAGAAGGAAAGTGTAATCAAGCGCGCTTCCTTCCACTGCACTGACGCGGCGGGTGTCTTCAATCGTTTTCTCCGACAAGCCGGTGTATTCGGGGAACGTGACTTTCGCATCTGCGCGTTCGAGACGCGGAAACTCGAAGGTCGTGACTTTGAAATCGCGCGTGTGCATGCCGTCGTATTCGACACGATAAGTGAGTTCACCTTTGATGTCGGGCAGGCTCGTGCCGAAAACGGGATCATCGAGATTCTTGGTCAGCGGCACGCGGCGCTCGGGCTCATTCGCCGGCCGCACGACGAGTACGGCTTCCGCCGGCACCTGACCCACAAACTTCGCGAGCACCACGAGGCTGCTTCCTTGCTCGACGCTCGCATCGCCAGGTGTCACCGTCACTTCGCGCCCCATTAGGCTGAGAATCGCCACCCGCGGCGGCGCCGCCTGATACAGCGTAAGCAACACGACCACGAGCAGCGCCAGGGCCGCGGCGTTGCCAAGTTGTGCGCGCTGTAATCGCCCCGCCGCGCGCTTGCGCCACACACTGCGCCGATCCTCCGCGAGCGCCTCCCGAATGACGCGGTCCTGGAG
>JANOHH010001352.1:0-2568 GCA_031406395.1 Verrucomicrobiota bacterium
ATTGGAAATAGTCACCCCATTGAACCGCCACTGGTAGCTCAACGGTATGCCGCCAAAGGCCGCCACGGTGAAAGTCGCGGTGCCGCCCGTATCGGCCAGTTGATTGGCCGGCTGCCGGGTGATGCGCGGAATCGGCGAGTAAATTACCTGGTCCACCCAGCCATGGTCCTCGCCAGTGCTGACACTGCCGTCTTTGAAGTAGCGCCAGCGCAGGGTGTGCGTACCTGCGGTAATGCTGAAGGTTCGCAACTGCCAGTCCACTTCACCCGAAATGCGCCCGCTCTGCAGCACGTTATTATTGTAAAACTCCAGGAAGTCGTACGTGCTTTCGGAGGACACTTTCCACCAGAAGCTCAACGACCCCGGCCCCACCACGGTGGTTTGCATCCAGGATTGCTGGCTGTCGAGGATGAGTCCGCTTTGGGCGGCGTCCTGACCGTCGTGCGTCGTGAGGGTTTGACCGATCCACGGTGCGTTGCCGCCGTTGGTCCAGATCAAGCCTGAAGTATCCACCGCTTCCGCGAGCGTGAGCAGGTCGTCGTTCAAGAGGGTGCCGGTGCCCTCCGCTTTGCCAAGGCTGGCGTTGATCGGCCCCGTCAGCGTCACAAAAAAGGTTTCATCCGGTTCGGCGTTCGTGTCGCCGAACACGGGCACGGCAATGAATTGGCTGGTCTGGCCGGGGCTGAAGATCAAGACGCCATTCGTGGCGCTGTAATCGCTCCCGGCGGCGGCGGTGCCGTTGCCCGTCGCAAAAGCCACCAGCACGGAATACTTGTTCGGCGGGATGAGCGAGACCCGGAACACGGCGTTGGTGACGCCACTGTTGCCTTCCAGCACGGAAACATCGGTGATCGCAAGGGTGGGATTCTGCACGCTGGTGACCGAGGCGGCGGTGTTGTTGCCCGCGTAACCATCCGGTCCTGTCCGCCCGACAAAAGCCCAGTTGGTGATCAGGCCCGTGGTCGTGGGCTGGCTCACCACGATCAGGGTTGCGGAGTCGCCACCGGGTACGATGCCAAGATTGCACTGCACCATGCCGGCGGCATAGACGCAGGTGCCCTGCGAGGCGGTGGCCGACACAAAGGTTGCCGCGGCGGGCAACAGGTTGGTTACGGTGACGCCGGTGGCCGCGCCGGGACCTGAGTTCACCACCGTGATGACATTCGTCAGTCTGTTTCCGACGGCCACCGGGTCTGGTGCGTCGGCAATGCTGACGACCAGATCGTTTTCCACCAGCACGTCAAACGGGTTGCTGGTGCCGCGATGACCGCCGCTGTCGCTGGCCAGCAGATACGCGTTGGTGGCCGGCTGGAAGACAGTGATGTTGCCGGTCCAGACGCCGTTGGTGAAACTGTCGGAGTTGGTGGGGGTGATGGAAACAGGGGACGTCGCGCTGCCTCCAATCACAACATTGTCCAGGACAAAGTGCGTACCGCTCCCGGGATAGCCGGGATGGGGCGTTCCGCCAGAGGAGATGAAATTAACTTCGGTTACCCCAAGGTAGTTGAAGTTTATCAGTGAGGGAGCCGTGGCGCTCAAAATGTACGAATTGCTGTAAACCAACGTGACCCCGGCGTATCCTTGCACCTGGACCTCAAGATTGTCATTCCAAGCCGCAGTCAAGTAAGCCGAGACCAAGTTAACCTGCCCGGTGCTGATGAGACTTGCCGGAGTCCCATTTGCATTGTAGGCCGCATTAGGCGGCGATACCGTTCCGGCATGGTAGCCACTGTTGGGGTTGTCGGTCCCAACAAGGTAATTAAAATTGCTCCAAATCAGGCCACCATAACCTACCGGCACTGGGTTTCCGCTAGCCAACAGGTCATCGAAGGTTACCAGTTGACCCAGCCCGAAAGAGCCGATCCACCCACTAAGTTCGATGGCGCCGGTAAAATTGCTCACGACGGTGTTGAACTCATCCCGGGCCGTAATGGTCGTGCTGAAGGGATGCCCCAGAACTCGCGGACTGGGAATGGCGCTCCAATCAAAGTGGTCCACGCCTTTGGTGGTGAACTGCCAGACCGGTCCGGGCGTCGTGCCGATCCGGTGGGCCACCACCTGCCAGTAATAGGTGGTCAGCGGCGACAGTTGCGGCAACACCCAACTCGTATTGGTCGTGCTGCCGAGCCATTGGCCTGGCCCCGGCGCCGGGTTGGTGCCGAAATAAACCTCGCTGGTAATCGGCGCGCCCGCTGGCACCTGGATGCTCACGTTGTCGAGGTGCAGGTTGAGGAAGAAGAGTCCGTCTTCCTCCACAAACGCGATGCGGATAGTCTGACCCAGGTACGCGGACAAGTTGAAGCTCCGTTGCGTCCAACTGGTCGCCAGCAGTGGATCGCCTGGGCGGGTGGTGTAGGCTACCGCCAGCACGCTCCCGCTGAGATTGCGAATCTCGACCCGATAGTACTGGTTGGTCGCGAACTCGCTCGCGTGATTCCGAATCAGATCGGCCCAACGCAGCAGCACACTGCCGGCGCCGGCAGGAATCGAGATGTCCTGGTAAAGCGTATTCACGCCGGGTCCGGTTTGGTCGGTCACGACACTGAAGTTGCCCGCAAAGGGTGGCCA
>JANOHH010000048.1:0-4348 GCA_031406395.1 Verrucomicrobiota bacterium
ACGAGTTGCTCACGGGCCGGACACCGTTCACCAAGGAAGAATTTGAGCAGGCAGGCTTGGATGAAATCTTCCGCCTCATCCGGGAACAAGACCCGCCAAAACCGTCCACGCGGTTGAGCACGCTCACGCACGAGGAACGCACGACGATCTCAATCCGACGCCAGTCCGAGCCGGCCAAGTTGAACAAGCTGCTGCGCGGCGACTTGGACTGGGTGGTGATGAAGGCGATGGAGAAGGACCGCAGCCGCCGGTACGAAACGGCCAACGGTCTGGCGATGGATTTGCAACGATATTTGGGCAGCGAACCGGTCTCCGCGCGTCCCGCGAGCAAGGCTTACCGGTTGCAGAAGCTCGCGCGCCGAAACAAGCTGGCCTTCGTGGCGGCGACGGTCGTGGTCGTCGCCCTGGTCACCGGGCTTGGTCTGGCGACGATGGGATTGCTGCAGGCGCGGATTCAACGCGATCGCGCGGTGGTGGCGAATCGGTTGGCGCAGCAGGAGAAAAATTCCGCTGACCAAGCGCGCCAGCAAGCGCAGATCGAGGAAAAGAAAGCTCAGGCGGAAACTTTGGTGGCGCAACAGAATCTGTATGCCGCCGATGTAAGTCTGGCTCAGCAGGCGTGGGAGAATGGCAACCTGTCACGCACCCGGAGCCTCTTGGAGGGTCACCGACCCCGTCCCGGGCAACCGGACCTCCGAGGATTTGAATGGCGTTACTTGTGGAAGCTCTCTCAAGGGGACCAAGTGCATACCTTTGTCGGCCATGCGGACATCGTGACTTGCGTCGCTTATTCCCGCGACGGCCGGACGCTGGCCTCGGGCAGTCGCGACGGGACCGTGAAACTTTGGAATCTGGCCACGCAAAAACTCGCCGCCAGTTTACCCGCGCATGCTGGTCATGTCTTCTGCCTTGCGTTTGGCCCCGACAATCAAACGCTCGCCACTGGCGGGGCTGACGGCTTGGTCAAGTTTTGGGACGTAACGACGCGAAAACTACGATCTGAGTTCAGCCAATCGGCCGCGCGGATTGCGTTTTCTCCCACGGCGCCGATTGTAGCCATAGGGATTGGCCACCCGACCTACGGCGGGGGTGGCGAGGTTGGCCTGTGGGACTATGCCCGTGGGGATTGGGTTATGCGCTTGCCAGATTGCGGCGCGCGAGTCGCCTTTTCGCCCGACGGCAAAATCCTGGCAACCGGCAGCATTAACGACTCGATCATCCTCTGGGAACTCGCCACCGGAAAGCAGCTTCGGGTCCTTGGGAAGGCCAAAGAACTACTGGCTTTGACGTTTTCGCCGGACGGTCAAACCCTGGCGGCGTGTCATTGGAGCGGGGAGGTCAAGTTGTGGCGTGTCGCTTCGGGTGAGCCGCTCGGTGAATTCCGAGGCCACGACACGGTGGTTTTTGACCTGGCTTTTTCCCATGACGGAAAGCTCCTGGCCACTTGCAGTTCTGACCAGACGGTGCGGCTTTGGGCGGTGGCAACGCAAAAGCAGGTCGTCAGCTTGAGAGGCCATGGTTCCGAAATCTGGACCGTGGCGTTCGCACCCGACGACCGAAGTCTGGCAACTGGCGGGAAAGAGGGCGCGGTCATGTTGTGGGAGGTCACACGGGAAAAGGAAACCCGTGCGATTACGAACGCCGTTTCCCCGCTCGCGGCCATGCCGGAGGGCGGGATTTTGGGCGCGATTGTCTGTCCGCCGGTATTCTCACGTGATAGCAAGCTCCTGGTAACCGGCAGCGACGACAATGCGGTCAGAATCTGGGACCTCGCCACGAAACGAGCGACGGCCGTCTTTACGGGCGAGCGCCTGGTCTTGGGCTTTTCGTCTGACGGCGAAACGCTGTTGACCCTCAACCAGAATAGCACTCTCAACTTCTGGGACCTGCGCACGCGAACCAACCGGGCGAGCATCATCCTGGCGGAGGGTCCGTCGCCGCTGTTTTGGGCGCTGTTGTCACCGGACGCCCAAGTCGTGGCGACGGCAGACTACGGAAGCAAAATCGCTCTCTGGCGCGCGAACACCGGTGAGCGCCTGGGCCCGTTGCGTGGTCATAATCATCACGTCCGAGGGCGGGCATTCTCCCCGGATGGCAAGACCTTGGCCGCCGTCAGTGACGACCATATCATCAAATTATGGGACGTTTTTGACCACGACACCGCGGTGACGTTCCCCGAGCAAAAGGACGTTGTCCCAGCGGTGGCGTTTTCTCCCGACGGCGAAACCATCGCAACCGCACATTGGGACGACATCGTTAAACTCTGGGATCGGCGCACCCAAAAACTTCTGGCCACGCTTCCTGGACACAAGGAGGGGGCTAATTCGGTGGCGTTCTCGCCCGATGGCAGAACCTTGGCGGCGGCCAGCGCCGATGGCGCCGTGCGGCTTTGGCACCTGGCGACTCGCCGAGAGGTGGTAATCCTGAAACACAACAAGGAGCTATGTTTCGTAGGGTTTTCTCCCGATGGCCAAATCCTGGTCACGGTGGATGCTGAGATGTCGCTCCACTTGTGGGACGCGCCAACGCGATAGCCCTGACTGCACTCGCGCGGGCGTGGTTGGATCGCAAAACCAGCGGAGTTGCTCCGCCGGACAAGACGCAATCGCCCGCTGGATGATACGATTGGTCCTTGAATCTCGCTTATGCAGTGAAGGGCCGTAGGGCCGCACCGCACAAACCAAAACTCTAAATTCTTTTCCCACATGAAAACCATTACCCGCCTGCGCAACACATCACTGCTCACCCTACCCATCGCCGTCTGCCTCCTCGGATTTTCCCCCGCAGTCAGTGCCCAGGAGGAGACCATTGCCGGCCGATTCTATTTCAACTCCAGCCTCGGAGGGTCGTGGATCGGGAGCACCACATTGACAAGCTCTGACGGCTCCTTTATCAATCCGCTCAACAGCGGGCAGGTTAAATTCAGTCCCGGCGTACAAACCGATATCGGATTCGGCTATCACATCAACGAGTGGCTGGCTGCGGAGTTGGAGATCGGCGTTGCCTTCAACCCCATCGATAGTATCGGGGGCAATGGCGGCAGTGGTGGCAATCTTACCCTTTTTCAAATCCCAATTCTTGCCAACGTGGTTTTCCGCCTCCCGACCCGCTCCCGCTTCAAGCCGTTCATCGGCCTCGGGGTGGGTGGCGTGCAAACTGAGTTGTTGGATAACGATCTGTTCTATGGCCGCAGCGCCGACGATTTCGGCTTTGCCTGGCAGGGCTTCGCCGGTGTGCGCTACGAACTCGGTTCCAAATGGGAGTTGGGCGTGGTTTACAAATACCTCGGCACCACCGAACGTTCCTTCGGTGCGTTCGATGCGCAAATGGAGGGAACCCAGACCCAGAGCCTTTCGGTCTCGGTGTTGTTCAAGTTCTGAGGCCGCCCGACGGCGCACTTATTCTCAATGACACTTCTCGTTGCCGAATCTCGCTTATGAGGTGAAGGGCCGTTGGGTCCGCTGAACAAAGTGCAAACGCTCACAACCAATGATTCCTCAAACTATGAAAACAATCACCACATTGATTCTGATCGCACCCTTGCTGCTTGTGGGCTGCTCCCGCTCGGAACCGAACAAAGCAGCGGCGTCCGTCTCGGTTAATTCCCCGCCCGCCAGTCCAAAGCAATTTTGGTTTGATTACCAATTCGAGCCCTCCCCCGGCAAACGCACCTGGACGAGGGTGAACCAGGACACCTGGACCGAGGAATACGGAAGCGGCGTGGTCAGTCGCTTTAGAGTCATCGGACCCGAAACGATCAAGGGAGCGGCGGGCACCTTGATTGCCAAAATGAGTGGCGACCCGCAACAGACCTGGACGGCGAACGACGGGGGATTTCAGGTCTTCATCCCGGACGTTGGTAACAACCCGATGAGGCTTTGGTGTCGCAACAAGATCAACGGGGAGTGGGAAGAGTGGAAGTGGCTGAACGATATGCAAGGGGTGGAGTGACGGGGCGGCGGGTGGTGGACTTGGAGCCACGCCGCGTCCTTGCTAGCATAGCTCCGGTGGTTATCGCCGATACAAGACAAGCTTGTATGAACCCGCAAAAAACTGGATTCATTACCACAGTCGCCGGTGGCTTGGGTAGGCAGTCGCCTGTGACCAGGAAACTGGCGGTCCGGTTGCGCCTGGTCTTGAGTGCGGGTCTGGCTGCGGGCTTGACCGGTTGCGAAGCGACGCACGAATACAGTCTGACTTACCGGCTCTGGGACACCTCTGCATTCAGTCAGTGGATCTGGCCGCGGCCGGGTTCGCGCGTGTCGAACGGGTCGCCGACCCCGGTCCCTTCAACGACGACAGCCGGATCGCGTTTCACGGCGAGAAGATCAGCCTCGACGTGGTGGCG
>JANOHH010000088.1:0-2698 GCA_031406395.1 Verrucomicrobiota bacterium
CCCTGAACCAGTCCCGGATCGGGAAGCTCGACCCCAATTCACAAATCTCCTCCCTTTCCGTTGACAGCTGCCTCCTCCCGGTCATCCACGCCGTTCAGGTTTGCGTCCACGAAGCCCTGCAAGCGGCCGTGGCGGTGGGCCATAAACCAGAGGCCGACTGCCGTAGCTACGCCGGCCAAAATCAACAACTCGTTTCCAACGATCAGCGTCGGCAACACCATGAGCGCCAGACCGCCCGCCGCGATCGCCGCACTGGTCGTCACACTGCCAATCAACAGCTTTAGCGGCGGATAAAAGATGGACGCCAGGCCAAACAGGAACATAGCGACACCGACCCACACGATTCCCTTGAGGCTCGCCAGCTTCGCGCCAAGTTCGCGGGCAGTGTCCTTCTGTGCCGCCCCAAGTTCAGTCTTCGCCCGCGTCTCTTCGCGCTCGAGGACCGGCATCGCCGCGCTTACGACCACGGCTTGCACGTTGGTCACCACCACTCCGGCATCGGTAGCAGAGACCCGAGATTCTTCCATTCGCGAACCCGCCGGAACGGTGTAACTCCGCGTGCGAACGGTTTCCTGATCCTGCCTCGACACCGCCGCCGGGTTGTCGGATTGCACGACGGTTTGCTCAATGCCCTGAGTAGGTTTACTCAGTGTCGTGGCCTTGCCGCCTTTGAGCGGCGCAGTGCCGGCACAGCCGCACAGCAATCCCAGCGACGCGATCACGGCGAAGTCAATCAACGTGTGATTCCATCGCTTCATGCGGCTTTCCTTTCCTGCAATCGGCGCAGTTCAAACGTGCACTCATTCAGCGCGGCGGTGTTGTGGTCAATGCAAACGGCGAGCTTCATCGCTGTCTCGTTCTGCTTGTCGATGATTTGGGCAAGGGCGCTGTGATGGGCTTCACGCAACTCCTTGTGATCCG
Source organism: Verrucomicrobiota bacterium (assembly GCA_031406395.1). Classification (GTDB taxonomy): domain Bacteria; phylum Verrucomicrobiota; class Verrucomicrobiia; order Limisphaerales; family JADLHS01; genus JADLHS01. The sequence goes on from JANOHH010000088.1 coordinate 922, forward strand.
CGAGGACCGTCTGCAGTTGCCGCACAAGCCAGTAAATGACAATGCCGCCGCCAAGCAGCAGCAAGCAGAAGGCGGCCAGGAACAACCAGCGGTCATTCATGCCGGCGGCGTGGTCCACCGCTCGCACAAAGTCGTTGGCGTTCATGTTGGTCATGGTTGGGACACCCGTTGCACCCGTTCGATCAGTAGTCGCCGGGTCGCGAAGAACTCCATCGGGTTCGTCGCCGCGATCCACGTCGCCTCGCCGGTGAAGCTCACCCAGTTCACCAGGTTCGTGCTTCGCTCAATCACGGGTGTCAGTCGCACCCATGTTTCGCTCCGCACCACCGGCGCCGCGGGTTTGGATTCCCACGCGACCATATTGCTAAAGTCGGATTCCAATCCGCTCGCATCCACGGCGGTCGCGGCGAAGAACCAACGTCCGGTGTGCGGTAACACCACCGTTTGCGTCCGCACCAGCCCCGCGTTCGTCACGAACGGGTAGTTGCCCCCGTTCGTGCCGAAATAAATCCGATAGGCAGTGACGTCCGGCGACGGGGAGGCATCCCACGCCAGCGTCACTTGCTGCGCGTGAACCATCGCCGCGCAGAGCACCATCAAAATTGTCAGCCAGCGTTTCATGGTCATGCCCGTACCAAGCGCACCGCACCGCTCCGGCTTTTGACCACCGCGCCCAATTTCGCCAGCATCGCCTGCGCGAGTTGCGAAATCACCGGCCGCGTGTCGTGTTTGTCGAAACCCTTTTGCACCGACACGTCAAAGATGTATTTCAACCCTTCGCCCTCCGGCGCGGCCGTGCGATCCACCACCAACAACTCACGCGCCATCTCGCACGTCGCGTCCTTCACCGCCTTCGGCACGAGGTTGCTGGCGACACTCTCGCCGTCATCCAGACTCGGGCAATCCTCGCGCGGCCATTGCAACGCCTGGGCCACCGTCGTCTTCACGCCTTCAAACTGAAATTCCGCGTCAATCAATCGCGTCGCCATGACGAGCGCGGCGTCCTTTTGCTCCGCCGTGGCCGCAACCCACGCCGTCGCATACAAATGCCCGTCGTGATAGGCATCGCCGTCCGCGGCGTTCGCATAGGCGTTCGCGTCCACCTTGCCCGTGCCGTCTTCCTTGATGAGAGTCAGGGCCATGGTTCAAATCGCGGTCACATCCACGCGCAACACGTTGGAGTACGGTCCGAGTGTCGCGCCGTTCTTGTAACGCGCCTTGAAATCAAACGTGCCGCCGCTCAGCCCGCACGCCAGGGCGTAGTAATAACCGGTCGCCGTGCTGGCCACCGTCGCCAGCAGCGTGTACGCGCCACCGTTGAGGCTCTTCCAGACTTCGAGATTCGCGACCGGAGACGTTCCGTGAACGAAGGTGAAGTTGAGCGTGATGTCCGCCCAGTTCGGCTGCGTCACGTCCCAGGCCTCCACGCCGCCGGTCATGGTCGGCGCGTTCGGCTCGGCCGGCGCGGCGGGCTGCTGCCGCGCCCGGCGCCGGTCTTGCAGCCAGAGAGCCACCCAGCCAAGCCGCCGTCTCGCCAACGACCACGGCCTACCGCGCGTTCCGCTTGGGAGCAATCTTCGCATCGCTCGATTGTGGTTGTTCTTCAGTCGGGACGGTTTCAACGGGCTTGGTCGCGACGGTTTGCACCGGCGCGAGGTTGCCCACGACGACCGGCGGGGCGTCCCCACCCAGGAGCGGGCGCCCCGGGCGCCCGCTGTTGGGTAGCAAAACCTTCAAATAAAATGGCAATTAAGCCCATGGCGACATGTTTACAGGT
>JANOHH010000093.1:0-3244 GCA_031406395.1 Verrucomicrobiota bacterium
GAATTTACAGCATCCTTAGAGCAGCCTCCGACCATCAAAAAACAACTGGTAACAGTCACGAGCAGCGGGGAGAGTTTTGATTTCATTTCGGGGTTTTACTTTTTAGCCCGCTTGAAAATACATCTACCGTCAGTATCTCTCTGAACAAAAACCAAACCGTCCTTGGCGGAATCATTCAAAAATGATGCCACAGTCGCCGAATCAGAATTATTGGCGCTACCAACTTTGTATTCCCATTGGGTGACTTGGGATGTGGTGCAACAATGTTTTGTCGTGGCACACCCGACCAATAGAACACTACTGGCAATAGCGATGAGCAGTGGCGCGTGTTTTGATTTCATCTCGGGGTTTTAGGGCAGAAAACCTTGGGAGTCAACTGACGTAGTAGTGTGGTTACATCAAGGAGTCTGTTTTACTGACGTGCCATTTGTGGGTTTTACGTTGTAAGAATAAACCTGACCGTTTGAATTGGTAAAGCCCGACCCTTTAGCAAAAAAAGTAACTCCGTCTTTTTTGATGGTCGTTGTATCTGTAGCTTGATTATACGTTTGAGTTTGTTGGCTCGATGGGTTCGTCTCGGTTGAAGTTGCAGGTTTTTTAGAACAACCAGTGACCAATAGAGAACTACTGGCAACAGCCATGAGGAGCGGGGAGAGTCTTGATTTCATTTCGTGGTTTTAGAGCAGGAAACCTTTGGCGTCAAGAATCAATGTTTACAAGGCTTTTAATAAGTTTTAATCTCATTTCCTGACCTATGTCCGAAACGGTAATTGACCATAATTGGATAGTTAGCGGAAAGCTGGGGAACTTCGGCCTTGCTCAATTCTCAGGTGGGCCAGACGGGCCACACGCAAGGACGGTGATTTGCTTTGGTCATATCGGGACGGTTATTATTCAACTGCCAAGAAGGAGCCGACTACAAACCACTTCATGTGGACTCCATACTTGATTGGTGGGACAAGAATAAAGGCAAGTATCAAAGTCCAACCAACTCACCAAATCCAAAGCTGATAAAGGAGAACTAGGACGGGCGTTACAAAGACACCGCCACGGACTTTATGGTGAATTCCCGAAAACCGTTCTTGCAACGTTGTTGATTGATGTTCGGGCGCGCCGAACGGCGAAGGCCCCGATCAGGGCGGCGGAGGAAAGGCTTCGATAAATTTCACCAGTGCGCGGACGTCGTGGTAATTCGCCTTCCACGCATGCGCCAGTCCGGTGCTCTTGGGCTGGCCGTCCGCCGTGACCGTGTCGAGCCAGATGCCGGTGCGCGGGTCCGCCTGGTGCGCGTTCACAAAATGAACGAGCTGGTCCAGCGCCTGGCGTTGCGCGGCGTTTTCCTGGTGCCGCAGGGCATCGGTGAGCGCCGCCATCATTTCGGCTTCGACCCACCAGATTTTATTCTGATCGCGAGCTGGTTCGTCGCCCACGCCGCGATGATACAGCCCGCCCCGTTCATGGTCATAGCCGTGTTCGAGCGCGTGCTGGAGGTGCGCGTAGAAGTGCGGCCAGTCCGGTGGCTGTCCAAGGACTTCCTCGGCTCGGATCATCAACCACGTAAATTCCACATTGTGCCCGTAAGAAAGTCCGGCGCTCCCGGGATCGGTAACGGCCTGCCAATTGCGCTGGCGATGGAAGCAGCTTTGGCCGGCGTCCTTGGGATAGAAATACTTTTTGTTGAGATCGAGCGCCTCGATCAGGCTCTGCTTCACGTCGGGGTCATGCGTCGCGTCGTAAAGTTCCGCGAGCGCTTCCTGAAGATGGAGATGCGAGTTGGCACTCTTGTAGCCGGCGACTTCGACCTCGGCGTTGGGGTCGCGGTCAGAAAGGCGTTGCCAGTCGCGGGTGAAATGTTCGTGCCAGCCGCCAGCCTGATCGTCATGCGCATGCTTTTGAATCAGGCGGTAAAGCTTCATCGCCTCGGCGAGCGGCTCCGGGCTTTTTGTCGCCCGATGCAGTTCCACAAAGGCGTAGATAACGAAGGATTCGCCGTAGAGCAGTTTGCGTTCGTTGATGGGCCGGCCGGCGAGATCGGTCTTCCAATAATACCCGCCCAGTTTGGCATCGAGAAAGTGGTTGGTAAGAAAACGATAACCGTTCCAAGCCGCGTTCAGGCAGGAGTTGTTTGGATCGTCCAACCCATGCCGGTGCGCGTGCGCAAAGGTCCAGACCATGCGCGCCTGGGAAACGAGTTGTTTCTCGTTGGGCGTGGTCGCGCCCCGCACCGCGTCGTCATTCAGCAGGAATCCACCGTTCGTGGCGTCCAGCTTGCCCAACCAATAGGGCAGGATGCGCTGCGAGAGCTGCGTGCGGTAGTCAGCGGCGTGTTGCGGGAGCGGGGCGGCAGCCAGATGGACCGCGTAAGCCAGGAGCATTGAGGCGGTCAGGAACTTCATAGGCTGCGAGCATAGCGACGCGACAGTGCAAGGCAAGCCGGTGAGGCTGGCGGTAATGTCCTGATTGGCGTGGTAGGGACAGCGCGCTGCGATGTCCCCGCCCGTAAAGCGGGCGGAATTGGCGCTGGCTCTACCAGCGCGGACGGCGCAGCGCGCCGTCCCTACCCAGTTAGGACAGCACCAGGCTGGCGCGGAGTGGGGCAATGTGATTTCCGGCGCCACAGTCACTTTCCGCAAACGGCGTACTACGCAGCGCGGTGGCGAGTCGGATGTGAGTGAATCGTCTATAATGGTTGCCCAAACTAATTTCCAAAAAGACGCGCTGTCAACGGAGCGCCGATCTCCGATCCGGCGCGTTTCTGCGGTTTTCATCGCCGATCCGGGTCGGAGACCAGCGCTCCTATCCGGAAACGAATTATGGCAACTGCTCTATCAAGCCCCGCCGGTGGGAACGGTTGCAGGCACCGGGAATTCAATTTTCGTTCGCTGCTGGGCGCGGAGGATTTCGAGCCGTAACTTCCCGCTGGGAGTCGTCGCACGGATGGCTTTGAACAGTTCCGCCACGGTGTTGATGTCGCGATCCGCACATTTCAAAATCACGTCCCCTTCGCGCAATCCCGCCTTGGCGAGGGCACTGTCCGGCGGCGCGGCGACGATGCTAACCCCGGTTTCGCCAGGCAAGCCAGCGGCGGAGACTTCGCCGAGGCCGACGACGTTTTTGATCTTGCCACCCAGCCAGTCCACGACGCGGCCGTCCCGCTGGCTCGTTTCCGCGGTGGGTTTTAGTTTCGGTGTGGGCAGTTCCGGAGTGCGCGCTCGAGCTTTGAGTCTCGGTGACTGCACCCCAA
>JANOHH010000141.1:0-1892 GCA_031406395.1 Verrucomicrobiota bacterium
GTTGGTTGCCGACCCACGCGGCCAATGCAAGATCGTTTGTGTTGAAAAAGTTCACCATCGTTCCACGCAAAGCGTTATCAATCGCGCCCGGGTAGCTGAAATAGGTGTTGGGAGTTGGATGATCAAACTCCTCGGTGAAAAGGCCGGGGCACAATGGCGCGTTGGTATCGTAACAATGCGCCGGCACTGCCGCCTCCATCAAAACGTAATTGTTCAGCGCGTTTGAACCCGATGCCGCCTGCAATCTCAACGCTTCCATCATCACAATGTTGCCCATGCTGTGAGCGGCGGCGTTGATGGAGTAATCCGGGAAGCGCGACCGGAGCGAGTTAAAGTAGGCCGATGCCCCCGCTGCGGAACGGAACGCGATGTATTCGCTGCGATTGTACGTTAGCAGACCCGTCAATGTCGGCCAGCGCAGAGCCGCAAAGCGTCCTTGGTAGCCCTGCCAATAAAGCCGCTTGAATATCGTCTGTGCGTAGCTCTCAGACTGCTGCGGGCTGTTGTTCCAGCCGTGAAGCTGCACGATGAGTTGTTTTGCGTCACCGGATGCTTCGTCCGGTTGGCTATCAATCTTGAATGTGCTCGTGCTGGTGCTGTTGGTGCGCATGGAAGGGAACGTCGTAAGCACGCCTTCGATGTGCGCGTGCTCGAACATGTCGTTTACTTTTCTCAAATCGAACCAAGCTGAGGTCTGCGCGAGAATGTTCGTTCCGTTCTGCGAGATCGTCAGCACCAGTTCGCCCTTGCCGATGCCCGCGCCTTCAAACAGGAAATACTTGTTTGAGCTATTGGTGAAAAAGTTTGAAGGGAGGGTCAGGGTGTTACTAACGGTTACTTCACCAATGGCCCAGTTTGGCGAACCAGGGCCTGCGGTGTAAGGCCATCCTGCTTGAGCAACCGCAATGCTGCTGTTTGTCAAATAGCCGATGCTACCGTTGGTTTCAATTGCAGAGAACAATTTGATTGCTGGATTGCCGCTGATGTTTGCCCAACTCATTGTGACTTCATAACCCGCATTGGTTGCCAGGATTGGCATTCCACAAATCCAAAGACGGGCAAAGTCTTCCAAGTCCCGCTGGCAATTGATTGTGGGCTTCGCATAGTTCGGCACTGCACTTGTGTACCCTTCGTAATCCTTCCCTGGATCACTCGCAGACAATAAAGGACTCACACCGTCATAGTCGTTATTCACCCAAAACACAAACGGCTTTGCTTGGGAGTTATTGTCCGGCCCAGCGAAGGACAAATCCATCTCGCCGTCGTGGTTTACATCCACGTTCATTGAGATGACATGAACCATGGCGGTTCCGCGCTCGCCCGTGTCCAAGTCGGACATTGTTACAAGAGCAGTCAGGCCTGGCTCGGTGGGGAAGAACTCTCCGTAGGGCGAAAGGATGCCTGTCTCGTTCGTTGTCACCACACCGTTGGTCGTCTTGTAAGCCTTGTCGAAGTATTGGCCCAGATACCCATAAACTCCGGCGTAGCCGTTGGTGACGGCGAGCTTGGCGTAGCCGGTCTTGGCGATATCAATTCTTGGGTTCAAGATTCCGCGAGCCGGCAGGATTGATGGCGTATGTGAGGAAAATCGTTTCTTGGGCAAGGTTCGACTCAATTCGTAGCCAGCCGTATTTGCGAGGTTGTCCAAATGTGATGCAAAACTGCTTGCTCACTTGCGTTGTCCAGTTGGTTTTACTTTTTGTGAAGTGGTATCCCACCTCAAATCGGCGCCGCAATCGCATGAAAACTTACCCTCCAACTGCGGAAATTAGGATCAATGCAGGTGTTTAAGCGTGTCCATCAGCGACATGAACATGAGGAACACCACCAAACCCAAAATGAGCAACACCGCAACGATGATCTTCGGCTGCGCGCATCTGGTCAGCTATCTG
>JANOHH010000421.1:0-2941 GCA_031406395.1 Verrucomicrobiota bacterium
CGGACGCAAAATCATCACCGCGCTGTTGGCCGCCCGCCAGGCAGATGTCGAACAACTCACGGCACTTGCCGCGTAAAAAAATCTTCTCAGAAAGGAACGATGTCATGAGATAGCACTGCGAAGAACGCCGCGCGGCAGAGCCACAACTACAGCGGCAGGGCGCGGTCAACCGGTCTGCCCGAAGGGCCGAGGTCAGGGGAATGAAGGTCAGAGGAATAAGACTCGCGGCCTTGTCCCCATTCCCCTGATTTCCATTCCCCTGACCTCTTCTTTCACCGCAGTCCCAAAAGGTATGGTTGTGGATTCATCGCCTTGTATTTCTCTGCGCCCTCCGCGTCTCCGTGTTAATCTTCTGCTGGCGTCTTTGCTCCTTTGCGTCTTTGCGTTAATACCCTTTGCCTTGGGCGCGGCCACGAATGATCTGAGTGGGCTGCTGCAAAAGGGCTTGTTCGAGGAGGAGGCCAACCGGAATCTCGAAGCGGCGGCGCAAGCGTATCAGACCGTGAGCGCGCAATTCGACAAGGACCGCAAACTGGCCGCCACTGCCATCTTCCGGCTTGGTGAAATCTATCGCAAACAGGGCAAGACCAACGAAGCCGCCGGCCAATACGATCGCATCGTGCGGGAGTTCGCGGATCAGGACACCCTCGTCTCGTTGAGCCGGCAGAATTTGACGGGCATGGGCTCGGTCATCACCATCACCGGTCTGCAAAAGACCCTCGCCGACGAACAGGAAGTTGGGAGACTGGCCGCGCAACTTCGGGGCATCGAAAAACTCAAAAATAACCCGGAAGAGCAGGCCCGGGCAGTGCTTGCCTTTTTCCCTGACGAAACCCTGAAACAAATGTTGCTGAACCTGCCGAAGCTGAAAGAGCAAGACGACCTTCTACGTGCCAATCTCCAAGCGGATTCAAAAACGCAATTCTTGAAGGTCCGTGACAAGTTTGGCGAATGGTGTACCGCTCTCGGTCCGAAGGGCTTTGAGCCGGGAGCGCATAGCACAAACCTTGTCTGGGATGCCGAGTGGGAACTGAAAAAACAATTTGCTTGGATCAAAGAACGTGTGGATTTCAACGTCGGTGTCCAAAAAGCCCGTTTGCAGGTATTGCAGGCTGCTGCCGGACCAATGCCGGATCGTGAAAGTGGGGCAAGTGAGAAGTCAGCTCCTGCCACCGACGACGAGGAAAAAGAAATCCGCCGCCTCCAGGCGATGATTCAGAACAGCCCCGACCTTATCAACGCCGCGCGCGGCGAGGACGGCACGCCGCTGTATCAGGCCGCGAGCAAGGGCCAACTCCAGATTGTGAAATTCCTGCTCGACCACGGCGCGGCGATCAATGCCCCGAATGGCGTCGGCGGGAAAATCTGGAGCGGTTGGCCGCCGCTGATCGGGGCCGCGAACGGCGGACACAAGGCGATGGTAGAATTGCTGCTGGCGCGCGGCGCGGACGTGAACGCCCGGGACGCTCAAGGCCTATCCGCCTTGCACCAAGCGGCGCGGCGCGGGTTTAAGGCGGTCCTAGAGGTGTTGCTGGATCAGCGGGCAGACGTCAACGCGCGTGATCGAAACGAAGCGACGCCGCTGCATCTAGCCATGATCGCAAGTCCAAGCGCGGTCATTGAATTATTGTTGGCCCGGGGCGCGGAGGTAAACGCGGTCACCGCGACACAGTTGGACAGCGGCAAGTTCGGTTTCGTTTCGGGAACGCCCTTGCACGTTGCCATCCGGCGCGGAGAGCGATCGTTGATCGAATTGCTGCTGGAGCGGAAAGCCGATGTCAGCGCGCCCGCCAAGGGCAGCATGTACGCCGGCCGCACCCCGCTTCAGGAAGCAGTGAGCAGCGCCGGCCCTGAGATTGTAGAACTGTTGCTGAAACGCGGCGCGGACCCGAACGGAGGCGTGAAAGACTTGCCGTTGGTCGCCGCGGCTCAGGCCCGGAAAGTCGGAACTGCCCGCGTCTTATTGCAAGGTGGAGCCAAGCCAGACCTAGCGAGCAAGACTTCGCAGTACGTCGGCCCGCCTGATCAGCCTCAGAGTTCTCCCGGAAACGAGTTTGGCCCTTACACCCCGCTCCAGATCGCGGTGGTGCGACGAGACGTTGCCATGGTCAAACTGCTGCTGGAATTCAACGCCAACGCCAACGCCAAAGACCCGTGGTTAAGTCCGCCGAGTCCGCTCACGCGCTGGGCTTTGGGTGACCCTGAACTGCTCAAGGCCCTGCTCGACGCGGGCGCGGACGCGAACGCGGAAGCGTGGCCTGGTTCGACATTGTTATTCCGGGCGGCACTCGACGGCCAGGCAGCGGCGGTGGAGTTGTTGTTGGCGCACGGCGCCAAACCGGACGTTCGGAGCGATGGAAAGCTGACGCCGCTGAGTGCCGCAATCCAAAAGAATTGTCTGACATGCGCCGAAGCATTGCTCGCCGCCAAAGCGGATGCGAACGCCCGGCTTGAGGATAATTCCACGCCCTTGCACGCGGCGGTCCACAATGGTTCGAAAGAAATGGTCGCACTGTTAATTGCTCACGGCACGGACGTGAACGCGACGGCCAATACGGGCTGGACGCCGTTGCACCTGGCGGCGAACGCCGGCAAGAAGGACTTACTGGAGCTTTTGCTCGTGAAGGGGGCGAATCCCAACGTCCGCACCAAAGACGGCAGCACGCCGTTGGACTTGGCGCAGGCGCAGGTACCGCAAGGAACAATTGTGCCGGCGGGCGCCACCCCCGAAAGCCGACGTGCTCTCCGGGATGAAATCGTCGCGTTGCTCCACCAGCACGGCGCGCTGGATGATTTGCCCAACCTGGATCGCATCGAAGTCCGACGATCTTCTACCAAATTTTCGGCGATTGCTTTTCAGATGGGCACAAACGGTTGGAATGAGTTCAGCCTGCTGGAGTTGATCGCCTTGCACTACGGGCTGATTTCGACGGAGCAAAAC
>JANOHH010000166.1:0-1754 GCA_031406395.1 Verrucomicrobiota bacterium
TCACGATCCCCAACAGCGTCCCTCGCATCGGAGACCGCGCGTTCTCTCACTGCACCAGCCTGACGAACGTCACGATTCCCAACAGCGTTACCAGCATCGGAGACGCGGCGTTCTCTTCCTGCACCAGCTTGCCGAGCGTCACGATTCCCAACAGCGTCACTCGCATCGAGGCCTCTGCGTTTTATGACTGCACCAGCCTGATCAGGATCACAATCCCCGACAGCGTCACCAGCATCGGGGACACGGCGTTCTATTCCTGTACCAGCCTGAGCCGCGTCACGCTCGGCAATGGCGTCACCAGCATCGGGGGCACTGCATTCTGGGCCTGCACCAGCTTGAGCGGGGTCTATTTCAAAGGTGACGCCCCCAACGGCGATTCGTCTGCGTTCAACGGTGTCAACAATGCGACCGTCTATTATTTGCCGGGGACCACGGGTTGGGGGGTAACATATGGCGAACGTCCGACCGCCCTTTGGCTGCCGCAGGTAGAAACGAGCGATGCCAATTTTGGTGTTCGGACGAATCAATTTGGGTTCAACATCAATTGGGCCAGCGGCATGGTCGTCGTGATCGATGCCTGCACGAACTTGACCAATCCCATCTGGCTTCCGCTGCAAACCAACACCTTCACGGGGGACTCGTTCTATTTCAGTGATCCTCAATGGACGAATTATCCCGCCCGTTTCTACCGGCTCAAGCAGCCGTGAGAATATTATTACACAATCTTTGTAAGAATGCCAGGATCCCAACGTTTAAGTAAGTGTGAGACACCATTAACACCAAAATCGCGTAATCGCGTTGCCTGCGGCTCACTCCGATTTCCGGTCGCCCGGCACTGTGACCCTAAGCGAGGGACAAGCAACACCGGACGCGTGAGGAGTCGCTTGGCCCGGACAGTTTTTCCCCACCGTAGGACGGTGGGGAAAGTAGAAAAAACAAAAACAACAAACCAAAAACCAGGTGCTTGTCACCTGCGAAAGAAACCACCAAATGAAAACACGAACATTCATCGCCGCCGGCCTCGCGCTGGCGGCCTTCACCGCCACGCCCGTGGCCCGTGCCGACACGGTCACCGACTGGAACGCGAATACCGAGCAAGCCATCCTCACCGCTGCCCAGGGGCCGCCCGTGCAAGGACGTTTCCTCGCCATTGTCCACGCGGCCATTTACGACGCGGTCAATGGCATCGAACACAAATACACGCCCTACTTCGTCAGCGAGCGCGGTCCCCGCGGCGCTTCCCCGGACGCGGCCGCCGCACAGGCCGCGTACACCGTCCTCGTGGCCTACTATCCAACGCAGAAAGCCACCTTGGATGCCCAGCTCGCCGATTCGCTGGCCAAGATCCCCGGTCACCAGGGACACAGCCGGCGCATCGCCCGGGGGCTGGCATGGGGTGAAAATGTTGCCACTCAAATCCTGGCCTGGCGCGCCACCGACGGTTTCACCACGCCGATCCCGGGTTATTTCGGCGGCGGGGCGGCCGGGGTCTGGCGTTCGCCGCCGGCCGGCACCAATGCCGATGGCACCTTGCCGGCGATCTTCCCGCAGAACGCCGTGCTAGTCCCCTTCGCCATGACCAGTCACAATCAATTCCGGCCCGGTCCGCCGCCCGCCTTGACCAGCGCGCTGTATGCCGCTGACTTGAACGAGGTCAAGGCCATCGGCCGCCTCGACAGCACCGTGCGCACGCCGGAGCAAACGCAACTTGCCCTCCTCTGGCAGGCGGTGGGTCAGGTGAACGAGAATCACTC
>JANOHH010000172.1:0-13236 GCA_031406395.1 Verrucomicrobiota bacterium
CCAAGGCTCGCCCAGATTCGCGGCTACTTTCTCCCAGACCTGCCAGAGTCGGTCGTCCATGTGCCAGGGCTGAGCAAAGCGCAGCACATAGGTTTGAATCAGCTCCACCCAATGATGACAAGCGCCCGCGCCTGCGACCCCTCGACATTCGTGGAACAACCCGAGAATCGCCGCCCGTAACGGTTGGGAATCGAAACGTGCCAGTACGGGGGAGGAGGCAGTTGTAATCGGTTTCTGTTCCGGCGGCTGTTGATAACGCACCCAGCAGAATTCCCAACGCGAACCCGGTTCGGCGTGAAAAGCGTTGAGGATGTGCAACGGCAGCAGGCAAGCGTAGCCGGCTCGGCAGACCTGCCAGCGGCCATCCACCAGCACCCGCCCGCGCCCGCCGAAGCAGGCCATGAAATAAACGCCGCTCTGTTTGGGGCGGACGATGCGGTAGGGGGACCAGGCTTCTGCCACCCCCACATGCGCGATCTGATGCTGGCCGAGCGCGGCGCAGACTGGGGAGGGCGCCAGCCATGGCCGCAAATCCTTCTTGGCAGCCTGCACCACCCACTGTCGCGTCCGAGGACCGAGGATGTGTGTTTCGGATAGGTCTTCGTGCATCTGGCGTATTGTTAACCGTTGCTGGGTGCGCTATTGTTTTTCAGCAACCCGGGCCAACATCAAGCGGAAAGCTCAACGTAAACAGTGAATATGCCAACGAAATGAAAGCGAATGCAATCATCACCGAGCCCCACCGAACGCAAGTCTTTAGCTCCAGATTTCCCCAGCCGGCTGGGTTGAAGGGTTTCACGTTAATCGAATTACTCGTGGTCATCGCGATAATTGCCATTCTGGCTGCCATGTTGTTGCCCGCCCTGAGTAAAGCTAAAGCCAAAGCTAAACAGACTGCCTGCCTCAACAACTTGCGCCAGATTGGGCTGGCCACGGCCATGTATGCGGGTGACTACCAGAAATACCCGGGCTGCCTCTGGCTGGGGACGCCATTCTATTACGTGTGGCCGACTCGAATCTTCAGCAACATGGGTAACAACCGAAAAGCATTCTGGTGTCCCACGGCCAATCCCAATTCCGCTTGGGACACCAACTCGAATATTACCCTGAAGGGTGCAAACGCGCCGACGGGCGGGTTTGATCGCTTTGGGGTTACGGAGAGCACCCGTTTTTCGTACGGCTACAATGACTGGGGACTCAAGAATCCTGGTCCTGGGCAATTGGGGATGGGCGGAGACGTCAATGTGGCCGGAGTCGGCGAAATCAAAGACACGCAGGTGAAGAATCCCGCCGACATGATCGTGATCGCGGACAGCAAACCGGACGGGAGCTTTGATGGTAACATTGACCCGAAAGAAGCGGATCAATGGCCGTCCAACCGGCATGAGAGTCGGACCGTTCTCAATTTCGCCGACGGCCATTCCGAAGTGGCGCGACGGAAAGACATCATTGATCCCAAAAACAACACCTGGCGGCGACGCTGGAACAATGACAATCTGCCCCATCCGGAGATTGATTGGCCGGTCAACGCGGCGCAAGAGGCCAAGATTGATCCGTAAGCCATATTGCAAATGGGTTCCGCCTTTTTGAAACCAAGCCCAGTTCCGCGCAGCCTCGAGATACCAAATCCCATCCCGCGGTTGGCTGACGGGATGACGCGTGAAGGCAAGGCGCAAGGCTTCTCTCGCCTGAAATTCGGGAACGCTTCCTCTGGTTTGCGGCGGCCGTGACTGGGTTGCCGAGCGGAAGTAATTGACCAAGCTTCTGAATCTGTTATTTGAAGCGCACCTGAAAACAAGCAAACCACCCTATGCCGAATCCTTGGACTGGAAAAGGTAACCCCTACACCCGCAAGGAAGTCGTTGAACGACTCCGCGCCACGCTTAAGAAAGGCGATGCCATCATCGCGGCCGGCGCGGGCACGGGCATCAGCGCCAAGTTCATTGAACAGGGCGGCGCGGATCTCATCATCATCTACAACTCGGGCCGTTTCCGCATGATGGGTCACGGCTCGACTTGCGGTTTGATGGCCTACGGCGACGCCAACGCCATCGCCATGGAGATTGGTGAATTCGAGGTGCTGCCGGTTGTGGAGGAAGTGCCGGTGATTTGCGGGGTTCACGCTACCGACCCGCGCAGTCGCATGTGGCACTGGCTCGGCCAGGTAAAGGCGATGGGTTTCAGCGGCGTGAACAATTTCCCAACGCACACCATCGTGGACGGTCACTTCCGCAGCGTGCTCGAAGAAACTGGCATGAGCGTGCAGAAGGAATACGAGATGGTGGCGCTTGCCCGGAAGATGGATCTGTTCTCCGTGGTCTATGTCGCCACGCCGGAGGAGGCTGTTGAAATGGCTAAAGCCGGTGCGGATGCTATCATCGCGCACGTCGGTACGACGGTCGGGGGCAGTATTGGAGTGAAGAAAGCCGTTGTGACGTGGGACTTCACGGTCAAGCGCACGCAGGAAATCATTAATGCCGCGAGTCGGGTGCGGAAGGACATTTTCTTCCTGTGCCACGGCGGCCCGATTAATACTCCGGCGGACGCGGATCGCGTTTTGAACAGCACGGATGCCGTCGGTTTTGTGGGAGCTAGTTCGTTGGAACGCATGGGCGTCGAAGCGTCCCTCACCAACCTCACGCGGGAGTTCAAGCAGCTCAAGGCGCCGGCTGCGAAATCATTCGGCACGACACCCAAACGGTCGGCCAAACCCCGCCGGAACTGACGACGAGCGATGGGACATCCGGAAACACAAAAGTCCGTTTCCCTCCCCCCCGCCGAGGGGGAGAGGGCTAGGGTGAGGGGGCCACGCTGCGCCTTGAATTCAGACTTAACTGCCATATTGTCCCCGCACCCCTCACCTAAATCCTCTCCCCTCCGAGGGGAGAGGAGGAAGTCCCCGGGTGCTGAGGATCGCGCCGTGACCCGCCAGCACACGCGACCTGCCGATTCCCTCCCCCCCGCCGAGGGGGAGAGGGTTAGGGTGAGGGGGTTGCGGAGGACGCGTACCACTGGAGCCCGCGATTTCGCCCGCCACCTTCGGCGTGAATCAACCGACGCGGAAAAACGCCTGTGGCGTTTGCTACGCGACCGGCGCTTCGCCGACTTCAAATTCCGCCGCCAATATGCCAGCGGTATTTACTTTTTGGATTTTTTTTGTGTCACGGCGCACCTGGCGGTGGAACTCGACGGCGGTGGGCACGGATTTCCTGACCAGCGGGCGCGCGACGCCAAGCGAAACCATTTCCTGTCAGAACAGGGAATTGAGGTGCGGCGCTTTTGGAATCATCAAGTGCGGCGGGAAGCTGAAAGTGTCCGGTTTGAAATCTGGCACGCCTTAATGGAACGAACTGGACGGAAGCAGGAAATCGCCAACTTCCTGCCCAACCCGATACACCCCTCACCTCAATCCTCTCCCCTCCGAGGGGAGAGGAGGAAGACAGCGGCCCTGCTCCAATCCTCATTATGAATCCGGTCAATCCTGCCCTCGCTGTCCGCCGTTTTGTCACTGCCGCCGAGAAGGTCGATTTCCTGTCGCCTTGGACCTTGGAGGAATGGCTCTGCCGCTCCGATGTGGTGCCGAACCAGGAGTTGCTGATGGTGCGCGCCAATATGGAGGCGGGGCATTCGCACCCGTTCCACACGCATCCCACGCGGGAAGAGATTATTTATATTTTGTCGGGCCGCGCGGAGCAATGGATTGGCGAAGACCAGCGCGTGCTTGGACCGGGCGAGATGGTTTTGGTTCCCAAGGGCGAGGTGCATGGCACCTACAATCCATTTCGTGAGCGGCTGGTATTCCTGGCCATCCTCTCGCCGGCTAACGCAGCGGAGCCGGGCATTGTGGACGTTTCCACACAAACGCCTTGGGCTTCGCTCCGCCAACAGCGCGGCCTACCTACCTGTACCTGAATCTGATTCCCAAACCTATCCATGAAACAAATCATTCACTTCCTCCTCTTTGCATCCTTGGTCACCAGCGCAAGTTTTGGCTCGGCCGCGGAGCCGCTCCGCGTCTTCATTCGCGCCGGCGTCAAGACCCACGGGCCGAACCAGCATGATCATCCCCGCTACCTTGCGGAGTGGACCAAGCTGCTCACCGAACGCGGCCTGAAGGTGGAAGGCGATCTGGATTTCCCCGAAGCCGAACAGTTGGCGAAAACGGATGTGCTCATCATCTACGCGGCGGATGGGATGAAGATCACGGGCGAGCGGCGGGCGGATTTTGAAAAATTTCTGCAACGTGGCGGCGGTCTGGTGGTGATTCACGACGGCGTCGTCAGTGGGGATCAGTACGCGTGGTGCAAATCCATTCTCGGCGGCGCCTGGCGCTGGCAAGCCGCCGACCTGCCCAAGGAAAAAGCGACGAAATGGCTTGAAGGTGACGTCAGCCTTTGCTGGCTGGATACGGAACACCCCATCAGCCGTGGGTTGTCGAACTTCGATTGGAAAGACGAGATTTATTATGACCTGGATCTCGCGCCAGACATCGGGGTGCTGGCCACCAGCTTCCACAACGTCCATATCATTGCGCCGCAGATCTGGACGTATGAAAAGACCCTGGCGGGCGGCACCGCTCCGTATCGGGCTTTCGTCAGCCTCCCGGGCCACGAGTACGACGTATTCAACACCCCACAGTACCGCACGATACTGTTGCGCGGTATTGCTTGGGCGGGCAAACGCGCCAACGCCGATGAGTTTTGCATCCCGGAGGAACTCGCGTCGCTTCGCTACCCGCCGGGTGGTCCGCGCCCGGCCAAGGAGGCCATGAAGACGTTTGCCCTGCATCCGGAGTTCAACCTCACGCTCGCTGCGGATGAGAATGTCGCCGAGAAAATCATGTCGCTCGATTGGGATCCGCAGGGCCGGTTATGGGTTGTCGAGACGCCCGAATATCCTGGCGGGCGCGAAATTCACAAGAACGACGCCAAGATCACGCCGTGGCGCGCGCGCGAGCCGGACAAGTTTCCCGTCGGCAGCAAGGAGCCGCGTCCCGCCCAAGATCGCGTTTCGAGGCTCGAAGACACCAACGGCGATGGGATCATGGACAAAAAAACCGTTTTTGCCGACGGGCTGGAACTGCCCACCTCGCTCGTGTTCTACAAGGACGGCGTGATCGTGTCGCAGGCGCCCGAGATGTTGTGGATTCGTGACACCGACAGCGACGGCAAAGCGGACAAGACCGAAGTCCTCTTCACCGGATGGGGAACGATGGACACGCACGCGGTCACCAGTAATCTTCGTTGGGGGCCGGACGGCTGGGTGTATGGCTCGGTTGGTTACAGCTCGGGCGACGTGAAATCCGCCGATGGCACGAAGAAATTCGGCCGCATCTCCGCGGGCCTTTACCGCTTCCGCCCGGATGGCTCCGCGCTCGAACAGGTCGCTGCCGGTTCGTGCAACACCTGGGGCTGCGAGATTGCCCCGGACGGAGAAATCTTTTTTAGCACCGCCACCTGCGGCGAACCTATCCTCCACGTTGTGTTGCCGGAAAAAATCATCAGCCGTGCCGGCGTGCCCGGCGTGCGCGCGGTCAAACCGATCATGGAAGAAAATAAAGTCTTTCCGGCCCGCCGGGAAACACGTCAGCCATACGTGCAGATTGACTGGGTTGGGGCCTGGACGGCAGCGGCCGGGGCGACCATCTACGACGGCGGTGCGTGGCCGGCACAATGGCAGGGGCCATCCTGGTCGTTTTTTCTGCATGAGCCAACGGTCTGGTTGATGCACCACGAATTCCTCGACCCCGCTGGCGTCAGCTATCAAGGACGGCGCGAGGCCAGTCGCAAGGATACCCACTTTCTGACCAGTACGGATTACTGGTTCAAGCCCATCCACAGCCGGGTTGGCCCAGATGGGGCACTCTATCTTGTGGATATGTATAACCAAATTGCGGCTCACAATGACACGCGCGGTACGCCCCACGGCGCCCGGAATGCCGCAACTCGACCCGATCGCGATCATCACTTCACGCGCCTCTATCGCATACAGCATCAGCAGGCGCACGCGCTGCCGGCTTTTGATCTCAATCCGAAAAATCCCGCCAAACTCGTCGCCATGCTGGACCATCCGAATGGCTGGGTGCGCACGACGGCAAACCGTTTGTTGAGCGAAGGCGCGGGGAATACCGTCGCAGACGCCTTGAAATCCCAGGCGGCGAATGCTTCCACCGCCTATGGCCGGATGCAGGCGTTGTGGGTGTTGCACAATTTGAACCTGCTCGACAGTGATCTGCTGCTTGCGGGTGCGCGTGACCCGGATGCCGTAGTCCGCAAGAATGTCATGCGCATCGCCGCCGAGCAGGATAACTCCGGGGTGGAGCCGCCGCCGAAGCTGGTCCGCGCGTTGTTGGCGGATCCGGATCAGCGTGTTCGGCTGGCTGCATTGGTGGCCGGCACGACCGTTACGCCGACGACCGAGTTGGCCGACGCAATCGTTACGGCGTGGCCCACCTTCAAGAATCCGCACCTCGAAGCGGCCGCCCTTGCGGTCAGCGCCAACGATCCGTTGCTATTTCTTAAGGCCGCATTCGCCGCGCAGGATCCGGCGCTGGTCAGCGGCATGGTTGCACAACTCGCCCGCCAGGTGGCCAATCAGAACAATCCGGACTCCGCCCGCGCACTGGTCGTCGCTCTCGCCGCTCAACCAACGGGGACGGACGCGCTCAAGGCCACTGCGTTGCAGGCTTTGACCGCGAATCTCAAGCCGGATGTGAAGCCCGCAGCGGATGCCGCGCTTGGCAGCGCCTTGAAGCAGTTGCTTGCGTCGGACCAGACAGCGGGAGCCGTGCTGCCCCTGATTGGTCGCTGGAACTTTGCCAGCCAGGTCGGCGACGCCGCGAAATCGGCAGTCAGCAAAGCCGAGGTCCGGCTCGCGGACAAATCGTTGCCCGACGACGAGCGCGGTCAAATTGCCGCCAATCTTCTCGGCGTGCGCGCGCTCGACGCGAGTATCGTGCCGGCGGTGGCGGCCCTGGTCGGCAGCGACGCCAGCCCTGGCTTGCAGCGACCAGTGATTGAAGCCCTCGGTGCGACCGGTGATCCAGCCGCCGGACAAGCCCTGCTGGTCGCGCTCCCCAAGCTGAATCCGGAACTGCGTGAGGCGGCCTTTGGACAACTACTCAAGCGCGCCGATTGGTCGGCAGCCATGGTGCAGGCGCTCGCGGATCGGAAACTTGATCCCGCGTTATTGGGCTTGGCGAACTTATATCGGTTGCGGACCCACGCAGATCCTGCGGTGGCCAAACGCGCCGTAGTAGTGATTGAGGAACTCAAAGGCCCCGAGCAAAAAGAGAAGGATGCGCTCATCGCCAAGCTGCGTCCCGAAGTCATCAAACCTGGAAACTTGGCCAACGGTGCGAAAATCTTTACGCAGAACTGTGCGCTTTGTCACAAGTTCAAGACCGAGGGGGCCGACTTCGCTCCGAATCTGAATGGCATGGGTGCGCACGGCCCGGAGGACTTGCTCGTCCACATTGTGGACCCAAACCGCGTTGTCGAACCGAACTTCACCGCCGTGAGCATCGAGACCAAGGATGATTTGAGTTATGACGGCATCATCCTGCGCGAGAACAACAGTGTGGTCGTCTTGCGCAACCAGACCGCCGAGACGGAAATTCGCAAGGACAACATTCAATCCCGGCGAAACACCGGGCGCTCATTGATGCCGGAGGGCTTTGAGCAGCTGAACGCGGAAGGCTTGCGGGATCTGCTGACTTACCTCTGCGCTGACGATCAGCGATTCCGCATCTTGGATCTCACTGGTGCGTTTACCGCGAACACCTCGCGCGGGATCTACATCTCGCTGGAGTCGCGCGAGGAATCGCTGCGGTTCAAGAAATGGGGCACGCTCAAACATCGCGAGGTGCCCTTCGACATCATCAGTCCGCAGCGCGCTCCCACGGGCAACAACGTACTCGTGCTGCAAGGCGGCGCTGGCATCGCCCGAAACTATCCGCGCGAGGTAGAGGTGCAGGTGGGCCGGGCAGCCACGCGCCTGCATTTCTTGGGGGCCGCCGGCTGGGGATACCCGCTCGGACCGAAGGATGCGCCGGTGATGAAAATCACCGTGCATTACGCTGGCGGCGCGACGGAGGACATCGTGTTGCGCAACGGCGTCGAAATTGCCGATTACGTCGCGAAGATTGACGTGCCCGGCTCCGAGGCGCTCGATAACCTGGATCAACTTCTGAGCAACGGTCGCCAGGTCCGTTACTTTGCCAAATCGCTCGCCCAGCGCGGGGTAATTGAGAAACTCACGATTAGCAGCTACAACAACGAAGTCGCGCCGACCTTGGTTGCGATCACGGCGGAAGTTGGTGATGGACCCTCAGGTTCAAGTCCGGGTGCGGCTAGTTTGGTCGCTCCGGCAGCGCCGGCTTTCAAATGGGGCGCCGGCCTCAAGACGCTCATCATCGGTGGCGGATCGAGCCATGATTTTGAGCGCTGGTTCAACGTCGCCGATGTCAAAAGGCTCAACGCTGCTGGTGGAATCAGCGCCCACTACACCGAGACAACCGGCGGGCTCGCTGACGTGATTGCCGGGGTGGACGTTCTGATCATTAGCAACAACAAGCCATTCACGGACGCGGCCACGAAAGAGGCAATCTTCCGCCATGTGCGGAACGGCAAGGGGCTCATCGGTCTGCATCCGGGGCTTTGGTATAACTGGAATGACTGGCCGGAATACAATCGCACGCTCATCGGCGGCGGTTCGCGCGGGCATGACCAATACGGCGAGTTCGAGGTGGTGGTAACCGAGCCGGCCCACGCACTGATGCGAGGTGTTCCCGCGAAGTTCACGCTCCAGGATGAGTTGTACTATTTTGAGCCCGACGCGCAGGGCACGCCGATCAGGGTTCTCGCCACTGCCCATTCGAAATCGAGGAACAAGGATTACCCGCAGGTTTTCATTGTTGAACAGGCCAAGGGTCGCGTAGTTGGCCTCACGCTTGGTCACGATGCTGCGGCCCATGATCACCCGGCCTATATTCAACTCTTGGGCAACGCCGTGCTGTGGACGGCGGGCAAGGAAACGAAATAGGCTGGGCGTGAAGGGTGACAAACTAATTTGAGTCGTGACGATCCGGTTGAAAAATGCCCTCACCTCGGCCCTCTCCCATCGGATGGGAGCGGGCTTTTCCGCCTAACGACTCAATCCACCATGCCGACGATTGCCATCCTGGGAACCATGGACACCAAGGGCGACGAACATGGATTCGTGGCCGACTTGATCCGCCAGCGCGGTCACAACGTCCTCATCATAGACGTTGGCTCGCTCGAAGAACCCCGACTCAAACCTGACATCACTCGGGGCGAAGTGGCCATCGCCGCCGCCGTGGATTTGGCGAGTCTCGTGGCCAAGCGTGACCGCGGCGAAGCGGTGACGGCGATGTCGCGTGGCGCACCGGTCATCCTGTCCCAATTGGCAACCGAGAAGCGGATTGACGGAGTAATCTCGCTCGGCGGTGGTGGGGGCACCGCCATTGCCACCGCCGCGATGCGAGCATTGCCGGTCGGCTTCCCAAAGCTCATGGTTTCCACAATGGCCAGCGGAAACGTCGCTCCTTATGTGGGCGTGAAAGACATAGTGATGTTTCCGAGCATCGTGGATCTGGCGGGCTTGAATCGAATTTCGCGTCAACTCCTCACTCGCGCGGCTGGGGCCATTTGCGGCATGGTCGAGATGCCTTTGCCCGTCCCGACGGACAAACCCATCGTCGTGGCGAGCCAGTTCGGGAATACCACGGCGTGTGTTGAGCAGGCGCGAAAAATTCTCGAAGCCGCGGGTTACGAAGTCATCGTGTTCGCGGCCACCGGCACCGGCGGTCGAACGATGGAATCGCTGATCGAAACCGGCCTCGTCGCGGGCGTGCTCGACGTGACGACGACCGAGTGGGCCGACGAACTTGTCGGGGGTGTCCTGAGCGCCGGCCCGGACCGACTCGACTCGGCGGCGCGTTTGGGCGTGCCGGCGGTGGTTGCCACGGGTTGCCTGGACATGGTGAACTTTGGCGCACCCGAAACGGTGCCCGCAAAGTTTGCTGGCCGGAAATTTTACCAACACAATCCGCAGGTGACGCTCATGCGTACTACGCCGGACGAATGCGCGAAACTCGGTGCTATCCTCGCGGAAAAAATCAACCGATCCATCGGCCCGGTAACCGTGCTGCTGCCCCTGCGCGGCGGCAGTGTGATTAGCGCGCCCGGCGGTCCGTTCCACGACGCAATCGCCGACCGGGAACTTTACTCCGCGCTCAAAACTGCCCTGCGACCGGACATCCCGGTGGCGGAATTGAATTGTGCCATCAACGATTCAGCCTTCGCAGCAGCCTGCGCGCACGCGTTGCTAAAGCAACTTGGCCACTTCCTCCGAGATCGATAACCAGATCGCATGCCGCACAATGTCTCTGCGGCGGTATCGGGCCTCCCGTAATGAAATTCATGAGCGTGGCAGTTAGCGCTTTTGCCATGGCGATTATGCCTAACGCTAGGCCTCATGAAGTTAATGGCGCAGGTGATTCAACCAGCCAAAAGAAGCTGAAGTTTTTGCGCTTGAACTCGCCTCGCTGACCACGGTGAATAGGAATGCCTGCCTCTTGCCTCTTGCCGCTGCGCTCTAAGGAGTCTCCGCCGCCAGGGATTTGAGTCCACTCGACATGTAAGTCGTCGCCAAGCTGGGGTTTTCTCCGCCATGCTGGACCGGCTACAAATGGTCTACAAACCGATCGCCACCATGGTGATTATGCGCTGGCGCGGGGGTGGGTTCGTAGCCGTTGGCGTCACCTTCTCGGGTTGCTGTGCGTTCTCGGGTCCGGCTTGGGTGATTTGTATTTTGTTCGCCATGCATCGTTTCATGAGCGAGGCCACGGAGGCCTTCGACGCGGCCGTCGTAGCTATGCTTCTTCAGGAGTTTTGCATTCGCGGTATGATCGCAGCAAAAGAGCTTGCGCGGCTGGTGGGTGTTTTCTAGGCTCCTTGTTCTAGGGAGCACCCATAGCTCAATTGGATAGAGCGGCTGACTACGGATCAGCAGGTTGTAGGTTCAACTCCTGCTGGGTGCACCACTTCAAAAAGCCAATAGATTCAACAGTTTCGTGAGTTTTTTACCCTGCGATGAAAGTCAGAAAATAAATCTGCTTTGCCATTCCTTTGCCACTTCTGACGGGTGACTCCCCCGCTTTGCCACTTCTTTGCCACTTTGCGCCGGTAGGGTGGTTTGCGCCTCCCTAGCTGCGACCTGGGGCAGGTGCGAGCGGTGGCGGAAATTGCATTGAGAATCTCCTTGACTGACAAGGTTGTTGGTGCGATTCGTCAAGCTGTCCTCAGTTACAAATAGAAACCAAATACATCATTCCTATGAACTTCACGAAACGAGTCCACATTCATTCCATGGCTCTGGCCATTTGCCTATCCGCACTTGGAACTTTTGCCAACGCCAAGGCTAACCCCGTTGTCTTGCAGCAACCGACGGCGACGTTTTCTCAAGATTACGTTTATGATTTCTCGGTGAGTAAGGCAATCGATGGCGTTGCCAACGACGAACTTGGCTGGTCGATTTATGACCCCACAAAAGCCGATCCAACTTCGGATCAAACCGCCGTATTTGAAACCGCGACAGATGTCGGATTCGTCGGTGGCAGCATTCTGACTTTTAAGCTGGATCAGTTGTATGCCGCCTGGGGGGAGCATACGCTGGGGCGCTTTCGGCTTTCATTGACTACGGATGACCGAAGCGTGTTTGCCGACGGACTGGCATCGGGCGGAGATGTCACGGCCGACTGGATAGTCTTGGATGCAGATTCCTTTGTTTCAGCCTACGGCGCCAGCCTCAGCGAGCTTGCCGATCATTCCATTTTGGCCGGCGGTCTGGTGCCAACCATGGACAGCTACACGGTAACGGCGACTACGATGTTGACAGGCATCACCGGGATTCGGCTTGAGCTGATTCAAGACCCTTCACTGCCTTCCAATGGGCCTGGCCGTCAGAGGGACAACGGCAATTTCATTCTCTCTGAATTCAGCGTGGACGTCGTCCCGGTAGTAGATTGCTCCCATGAATTGGCCGCAGTCAAAGCCGAGCTTGCAGCTTGCAAAAACGCGCTGGCCGCAGCCAATCAAAATATTGGAGACCTTGTGTTGCCGCTCCAAGTCTTAACCCTCGATTTCAGGAAAACGTTCAATGATCCGACATTTGAGATTCGTGGCGCGACGCCAGTGGAACAGATGCAGAATTTGGTGAGCGAGATTCTGGATTTGCCCCGAGGTCAGCAACAGCAACTGTATATTGACCTAGGTGGCCATAAGGGCAAAGGCAGGCAGGTAGGCCTGAGGAGCAGGTGAGCAGAGCGGGCGCGCTGCCCGCCACGGCGTTTGATTCAGCGGGCAAGGTGATTGCATCCAACAAAAAACCGCCGCACCAGTGACGATGCGACGGTTTGAAATTCGTGGCGAGTCAGGGAGTGAATCCTGGCATCGACACTATGCGGAGCGCACGGCATTTCTGCCGGTGGAATAGCGCCGCCGCGCGCGAGTCGAAAAGCTGGATCGTGAGTGAAACGACTCAGCAAAAAACTCACGCAAGATTCTTCAACCGCCAAGCACGCCGAGGCCGCGGCAGAACGAGACGCCATTCCGCACGCCGATATCCAGCCATTTTCGGGCGGCGACCCCCACCACGCCAGTAGCGGCCAGCGTGAAAATGTCGGAAACAATATCCACGTTGCCGAAAGCGCATCCTCAGGCGTCGCTCCGCGTGCAAGGTCGATAAGATGAGTGGCAACGGTATACATCGCGGTGGAGGTGTCTCCCTGATGCTGCACCTCGTTGATGAGGTCGCCAAGACGCTCGCTGGATAAGCCGCCTTCTTGCTGTGCCTCCGTCAGCCAAGCGACGACATCCTCCGTGCCGCCGTAGCTGCTCTGCAACTCGCTCCATCGCGGATCGGTTAATGAAAGTGGCATAGCGCGATCAAGTGGCCCAGACCGAACTGAGCGACCGATGCGATGAACTACTGCAACTGTCCAAACTGCCAGACCGTGAACTGTCCTGCCGCTCTCGACGAAGCCAAAGCGGAGCATCGGTTCGCTCCAGTGAGCTTGTTGAACGAAGCCGCTACGCGGCGGGGGAAAAGAGAGGGGATTTGGCGGCGCATGGTGGGGTGCGTTGGCGGTTTCCTTCGTCGGTCTTTTCCCTGATCTTCGTTGACCGCGGGCCGGCACACGCGCCGGTTCCACGA
>JANOHH010000425.1:0-1922 GCA_031406395.1 Verrucomicrobiota bacterium
GGCGGCGAACGGTGCCGCTTGGGAGTCTCCGTTTGCCAGCCAACAAGCCAGCCACCGCGCGCGCCAGCGAAGACTCAGCGCCTTCGCGCGTCGAACTGAAGGAGCGCACCAGGCAACGGCTGATCGATGCCGCACTGGCGCTCATCGGCGGCGGTAGCGGCTACACCGCGCTCAGCTTGCGCGAGATCACTCGCCAAGCCGGGGTGGCACCAGCGGCGTTTTATCGCCACTTTAAAGACCTCGATGAACTCGGCTTGGCCTTGGTTGAAATGGGCGGAGTGACGCTGCGCCGATTGCTGCGCGAAGCGCGCCGCGACGGCATACCGCCCACCGACATGCTGCGCGGCTCGGTGCTGATTTATCAGCGCTTTGTGGCTAGCCGCAGCGAAGTGTTTCGCTTCATCGCGCGCGAACGCGGTGGCGGCTCACGCGCTATCCGCAATGCCATTCGTTCGGACAACGAACGCGCGGCGTACTTCGATTGATGGCCGCGGTCATTCATGAGCTTTGGGAGAAAGATGATCGAAACCTGCTGATTCTGCCGGGGACGAACGTACTGGCCTTCCTTTATCTGGCGCTCTCCAAAGGCAACACTGGGCCGACCGAAGCCGTCACCCCGCCGCCCCGTCAATCGATGGTCTTGGGGGAGGCCTGAAAATCTCCCGGCTGCAAATGTCTTTTTGCCGGTCCGGCTAGGACAGAAACCCCAACGCCCGGGCAGCGAGGACCAAACCGTAGGCCACCAATCCGCTCGCCGGAATTGTTAGCACCCACGCCCACAAAATCCGTTCGACCACGCTGAACTTCAGCGCATTGAAACCTTTCGCGCAGCCAACCCCCATGATGGATGTCGTAATGGCGTGGGTGGTGGAAACGGGCATACCGAAATGCGCGGCGGCCAGCAAAACAGTCGCGCCCGTGGCTTCGGCCGCGAAGCCGTTCACCGGATGGAGCTTCACCATTTTGTGACCGAGCGTGCGGATGATGCGCCAGCCGCCCGCCGCCGTGCCCGCCGCCATGGTCAGGGCACAAGTGACTTTGATCCAAACCGCGATCTCCAACGGCTTGCCTGCGGTCGGCTCCGGCGTGTGCAGGAAAGCAAGCCAGTCGGGCAAGTCCTGGAAAACGCCCGCTGTGGTCGCGGCCACGAGGGCCAGCGCGATGATGCCCATGGTTTTTTGGGCGTCGTTGGTGCCATGACTGAACCCCATGTAGGCGGCGCTGAACAATTGCAATTTTCCGAAGACGCGGTTTACTTTTGCGGGCCGCCAGTTGCGCAGGAGGAAATAGAGCAAGCCCATGAACAAAAAGCCAACGACGAAACCCATCGCGGGTGAAGTGACCATGGGCAGGACGACTTTCCAGAGAATCCCCTTGCCCTCCCACCAGTGATCTTTGCCGGGAATGCTCCAGACGATGACGCTCCATTTGTTGTGCGCGGCCGCGAGACAGGCGCCACAAAGGCCGCCCACGAGCGCGTGGGAGGAGCTCGACGGCAAGCCGACCCACCAAGTGATCAGATTCCAAACAATGGCCCCCATCAGCGCGCAGATCAAAATCTCGGACGTGACGATTTTTGCGTCCACTAGACCAGAGGCAATGGTCTTGGCGACCGCCGTTCCCCAGAGGGCGCCAAGCAGGTTCATGGCCGCCGCCATCGCGATCGCCTGTCGCGGGGTCAGGACTTTGGTGGAAACCACCGTGGCGATGGAATTGGCCGTGTCATGGAAACCGTTGATGTATTCGAACATCAGCGCCACCAGGATGACGGTGAAAATGAGGATCATCGCATGGGCGGCTCAGGAGTTCTTCAGCACGATGTTCATGATCACGTTGCCGACATCGCGGCAACGGTCCACCACCTTTTCGATTAACTCGTAAAGATCCCGAATCACAATCGCGCGCAGCGCGTCGAACTTGCC
>JANOHH010000240.1:0-2557 GCA_031406395.1 Verrucomicrobiota bacterium
AGGATGAGGATGGGCGCATTGCGAACCACGGCACGGGCGATGGCCAGGCGCTGCTTTTGGCCACCCGACAGCAGCACAGCCTTTTCACCGACCACGGTATTGTAGCCCTCGGCCTTTTCCATGATGAATTCGTGGGCGTGCGCGTGTTTCGCGGCCGCGATGATGTCCGCCTCACTGGCGCCGGGCCGGCCCAGCTCGATGTTGCGGCGAATGGTGTCGTTGAAGAGAACGGTGTCCTGCGTCACCACGGCGATCTGATTCCGCAAATCGTGCGTGGCGAACTCGCGAATGTCCGTGCCCCCGATGCGCACCGCGCCTTGCTGGGGGTCGTAGAAGCGGAGCAGCAAATTGGTGAGCGTTGTCTTGCCCGAACCGCTGGCGCCGACGAGGGCCACCAACTGACCGGCTTTCACGGTAAGATTCACGCCGCGCAGGACCGGTTTTTCGCCATAGGCAAATTCCAGATTTTCAAAATGCACGTCCGCTCCGGCGGCGTGGAGCGGTTTGGGGGCAACCGGTTCGGCAATCGCACTTTTCATGGCGAGTAGCTCAAACACGCGTTTGCTGGCCGCTTGGGCTTGGAGGAAGCTGTTCTGCAAACGGGCCAGTTGTTTGATCGGGCGGTACATGGCGAACATGGCCAAAAGCACGCCACCAAAGTCGGCCGGATTCAGTCGCTTACTGCCTTGTGCAGCCAGATAGAGAAAAACCAGGGCGACGCCGATGGCGCCAAAGGTTTCCATCAAAGGCCCCGGGGTTTCCATCGCCCGCAGGATCCGCATGTGCAGCCCGACCACCTTGGTCGAGGCCGCTTGAAACTGCTGGGTCACCAGCGCTTCCAGATTGTAGGCCCGAATGATCCGGTTTCCGGTGAAGGCTTCGCTCATGACCTTTGACAGCTCGGCATATTGGGTCTGCAACTTGCCCGCGCTGCGTCGGGCTTTGCGTCCATAGATCACTATGGGAATCACGCACAGCGGCATTACCACCATAGAGATGGCGGTGAGTTGAGGTGCTTTCCAGAGCAGGTAGCCCACCAGTCCCAGCAACGTGGCGGGGTCCTTGACGATGGTCGCCATGGAGCTGCTACAGATGTATTGCAGCGACGCCGTGTCGTTAATGATCCGCGACATCAATTCGCCGGTGTTCGTCCCGCTGAAGAAACCGGCGGGCAAATTCATCAGGTGGGCGAAGAGTTTCACCCGCAGGTCCATGATGGCGCGGACGGCGGCCCATTGCAGAAAATAGTTGTTCAGGTAGGTGAACAGGCCGCGCAAGAACATTACCGCGGGAATGAGGGCTACGAGCAGCAGTACCGCCGTGGGGTGCGTCTTGATATCCGACGCGAGCGCCTGTTGCGCCGCGGCGAGCCAGTCCCAAACGGATTGCGGAATCCGATCCGCAATAAAAGCGGGCAGTTTCGCCAAAAGCTTTTCCGCTGACACACTCTCCGGGGAAAAAATCAGGTTAAATACCCCGGTGGCGACCCCGATGGCGAGCGGCTCCATGAAGCCGGCGAGCACCCCCAGCAGGATCCCCAAGCCCATGCGAAAACGGTAGGGCCGAAGAAAGCCGCTGAGTTGTTTGATGAACTGGATCATCCGAAACGAAAATATGTGGGACGCATCCTACGCTAGGCGAGTTTATTGTGGTCGGAGGGCTGCGCGGCGGAGTTTTGAAATTGCTCACCGACTGCGGCGACAACCGACGCAACTTCCAATTTGGCCATTCTCATTAACCACCGCGCTGATCCCCGGTGAGCCTCGCATCAGCGCGGTAGGGGTTGTGCATCTCCAAATCCAAAAGTCGAGCGACATGGGGCGCAACTTCGGTGTCATAAGTCAGCGCCGCCTGCGGTTTCAGGATTCGGTGGCCACCGCCATCCACAAGGCGCAACGCTGATCGAACGGCGTATTGGATGGAGTCCTTATCCCACACAGAAAAGGAATGCACCACCTCGGGCTTGACGACCTCCAAGCAGCCAATTTTCTCCTCGAATATAAGGCGGGTACCACACAGCACCGATTCCACACCAACTAAACCGAAGGGCTCGTAAGACGAACCCAAAATGGTGAAGTCAGCGGCGGCATAAGCCATTGCCATGTTTTCGACATACCCGAGATGAACGAGATACGGGGCACGCAGGCCTCGCGGTGGTTCACCGGCAACGGCGAGGACAATCCGCTGGTCAAGGGAGCGAAGCGCTTCGCAAATGGGAACAAGTCCCTTGCGCTTATGCCCAGTGGAAGGGAAAAGCAGGATTACCCGGTCAACGGGCAATCCAAGTTTTTTCCGGCACTTGATTCTCAGATCGGTTGAGAGAGAAGTGAAGCTTGCATCCACCGGCGGATGGAGGGTCACGATTTTCTCACTGGGGATCTGATACAAATCAACCAGTTCCCGACTGCACAGGTGCGAATGCGATACGATCCGTCGTGCGAATTGATAGGCCTTGGTCTCCATCCAGATTTGCAGTAAGTCGAACGGACCGGTGAGCTTGCGGGCTCGGCTCAAATAACCGCGATGTGTACCCCCGCAAATAATCGCGTCCCGCGCA